>CALMXF010000326.1 GCA_937870985.1 uncultured Chloroflexota bacterium | reverse complement strand
ATCCAGTCCGACCAGACGCCGTCTTTGGCCCGAACGCGAAGGTTGACTCGGACGGCATCATCATCGACCGATTCGGCATCCCAGGAGAGATCGATGGCGTCGAAGCCTGTCTCTGGTGCAAGAACTGGTGACTCCCAGTCACCGTCGGACGGCAAGCCCTCCCTGAACGTCCACTCCGATCGCACGGCTTCCACCGCGCCGGCCGCGCTGACGGAGAACGTCCAGCGTGTCACATCGAGGGCGGCTGCGGCAGACGCGGCAGCGCCGATGCGGAGAACCTGTCGTCGCGAAAAGCGTCTTGAGAGAACCATGTTCCATTCACCCAGAAGCTTGGCGACCCGGCTCACACCCGACGATCACCGCGCCATTCATCGACCACGGGAGACCGCAACGAAACCCGCGTCCGAACAGTACCAGAGGGTGTACGTACGTGCAAGTTTCTGGTCTATTCAACGTCGAGCACGATCCTCTGCTATAGTCTCGGCTGCCTGCCGACGAACCAGGAGTATTGGTGCACGGTCAGTCTTCCCTGAATCTGCAACGCATAAGGAACGGCCGGGTTGCGCCGGGCTGGCCATTGGTCTTCGGCGCCGTCTGGCTCGTGTTGGCGATCGTGTTCGTCGCGCTCCCATGGCCAGCTGGCACGAAGGCGCTGGCTGTCTTGCATGGTCTCTGCGCTCAGCAGCCGACACATTCCTTCTACTTTGGCGATCAGCGTCTTCCCTTCGATGCGCGAATGACGGGGATCTATGGCGGATTCGCCACGGCGTCGCTGGTCCTGCTGGTGGCCGGCCGATGGCGCGCGGGAGCATTTCCGCCCCGTGGGGTTGTGCTTTCGCTGGTGTTCGGCGTCGTGGCACTGGCCGTTGATGGCGCGAACTCGACACTCGTCGATGCCCGTTTGTGGCATGTCTACACGCCGCGCAACGATCTGCGCCTCCTGACAGGGCTGCTGGTTGGAACGGCGCTGGCCGTCTTCGTCTGGCTGCTGATTGGTCAGGTGGGGTTTGCGCGAGCGGGGCGGCGACACGGTTCACCGCTGACGGGGTGGCGGGACCTGGGAGTCGTTCTGCTGGCGCAATGGCTCTTCGCGCTGCTCGTGCTTTCTCGCTGGCGCCCGCTGTGGTTGCCGATCACGGTGATACTGATGGCAGCGGCGATACTGGCGTTGACCGGCCTGATGCTGGCGTTCGTGTTGTTGCTTGGCCGGCGGGAGAATCGAGCGATCGTGACGAGCGACCTGGCCGGGCCGGGGACGATCGCGTTGTTTCTCGCGCTCGTGATGATCGGCTCACTCGCCGCTGGGCGCTTCCTTCTGGAGATCTGGCTCGGCCTGCCGGTGCAGGGATAGGAGTTCTGGTGAACAATCTTTCGACACATGCGGGTGAGAACGCAGCTAACGGGGAATCGGATTGGCCACAGACACCGGGTGATCTGGTCTACCTTCTCGACTCAGTCGTTGCGCTCTTCGAGGATGCCCAGCAAGGCGCGAAGATCGATCTGCTGGAGCGGCTGCTCGACTGCGTTGACTGGCGGGAGATGTTCGGCGGCGACGGGGCCGCTCCACTCCTGGCGGCACAAGTCGAAGAGCTGAAGGCGTACTATCGTGCCAAGTTCGCGGCGCTCGATCGATTCTTCCTGGCCGAGCAACTCAGCACGGAGTTGATGACGTCTTTGATGGCGAGCGGCGACATGCGGTTCTCCGAGGATCTGCGCTCTCTCGGGCGCGATCGGCCCGAGCTCTGGCAGGAGATCCGCACATTCTTCAGCCGCAAGGAGCTGGCAACGTCGATGGTGATGCTCGCCGACGAGCGCGTATAGAGACCGAACGCGCAGGCTGTGGCACACCCACGGCCAGGCGCGTCGCCGGAAAGATGACGAAGACGCCGCACATGGCGGCGTCTTCGCGTTGTGTCGATCTGAGTTGGCCAGACCTCAGGGTGTCTTGGCCTCCTTGCGCCTGCGCTTGTGCTCGGCCTTGCGGGCCTTCGCGCGGCGCTGCTCGCTCTTGCTAACGAATCGGCGCTTGCTGCGGTACTCGCGCAGCTTGCCGGATTTCTGCATCTCCTTCGTGAACCTGCGGAGCAGGCCCTCGAAGCTTTCGCTCTCGCGTGCTTCAATCTTCATCGCGTAATCACCCCCTCCCTGTTCTGGATTGGTGGTGTCGTAAAGTATTCAATCAACCAGGCGACGGGTAAAACAAAGCAACCCCGGTCGCTCGGACAGCTGATTGTACCGTATCGTGTGTGCGTCGAAGAGGGATACTGACCACAAGCGGTTGGTGGGGCGTTGCGGAAAGCGTCCTGGTGGCGATGAGCGGACGAAGGAGCGGGGGATTCGTGGAGACAGGCGCGACAATCGAGGGTCTACGCCCCTACCTGATCCATGACGAACGCTACATCGTGGTCTACTTCACGAAGCACGACGATCCGGAAACGATTCATCAGGCACAACTCAGTGCTGATGCGCTTCCGGACGGCATCCGGGTCGGCGATGAAGTGATTGTCACCTGGGTTCTCAATATCGTTGCCGGAATCCGCCGAGCAGCGCCTGCGGATTAGTCGGTCGTCGTTTTCGAGACTGGATTTGGCATGGTCTCGCCGCGCTGGTATCGTTTACGGTTGGCCGGTCTGGGTGAACCAGAGCCGGAACGTGTGTCGCGCGCCGGCGCGAATGAACGAGTCATCCAGAAGGGCCAAGGGACGCATGGTTCAACGACACGAGCTGACAGCATCCACCCGTTCGGTCATCGGCAAGGACACGAAGAAGCTCCGTCGCGATGGCATCGTGCCGGGCATCGTCTATGGCCCGGTTATCGAGGAGCCGGTCGCCGTGAGCATCGACATGAAGGAAATCGACCGGGCATACGTTGCCTACGGTCCGAACGTCCTGATCGATCTCTCGGTGGAGGACGCCAGGTACACCGTCTACATGCGCCACATGTCGATCGACCGCCTGCGCCGTGAGCCGCTGCATATCGAGTTCTTCGCGCCGAACCTGAAAGTCGAGATCAACGCAGCCATTCCGATCGTCGTCGTCGGCCAGCCGGCGAATACGGACGGCGTTGTGACCTATGGTCGAGAGACGATCGAGGTGCGTGGGTTGCCGGCGAACCTCCCCGCGGTGTTCGAGGTCGATGTGACCGGCTTCGAGACAATCGACCAGGCCATCCACTTGCGCGACCTGACGATCCCGGACGGTGTTGAGGTCCTGACCGACCTGGAAGAGATGATCGTCAAGCTCTCGGCGCCGCAGCGCGTGGCGGTCGAGGATGTCGCCGAGGAAGCCGCCGCTGACGAGCAGTCGGTCACCGAAGGCTAGCCGGGTCTCATCCCCGCTTCGTTCGACCGAACAGCGAGTTCAGGTCTGGCCGCGTCAGGTGCTTGCGCCGCGCGGCCAGTTCTTTATCTCGATCGGCAACAACGGTCTCGAGTTTCCGCGCGTACTGCGCGGTTTCGCTATATAGCCGTTCGAGCCGCGCCAGGTATTCGTCCGATGGATCAGCGCCGCGCGACGTGCTGAGCTTCCACGGCTCCCGGCAATAACGGAGAAGCGGTTCGCAAACGTACTCCCACGTGTGTCTCGACGCGACATCGGCGAGGCGCGAGCGGATTGCGCGACCACGGTCGAGATCGAGTGTCTTTTCGATCGCCGCCATAACCGACGCGACATCGCCGGGCCGGGCGATCTCGCCGATGTCTTCGCCTCGGATAAGGTCGGCGAGCACGTCGCCATCGCTGACGATGGCCGGCAGTCCACACCAGAGAATGTCCATCACCCGGGTTCGGTAAGCGTATCTTGCCTCGACCGTTTCGACGTGGAGTGACAGTGCCGCGTCCGCTTCCAGAAGCCAGTTCTGACGTTCGTCGTAGGGTACCCAGTCGTTGAAGAAGACGTTGCAGTCGAGTACGCCGAGCTCTCTGGCGAGCGCGACCGCCTTGTCGACAATCTCCATTTCGGCCACCTGGGCGCCGGGGCTACGAACACCCATGAAGACCAGCCGTAACTCGGGCCGTGACTGGACCAGCGCTGCTACTGCGCGGATAGCGGTTAGTGGATCGAGCCAGTTCCAGACGCCCCCGTTCCAGATCAGCAGCGGGTCATCATCTCCGATCGGCGGGAAGATCGACCGTGGGCCGGGTCCCGTCTTGCGTGGCTTGTCGGCGGGGAGCCCGAACGCGACGACATCGATCAGCGAACGCAGCGCGGGGTCGACTCGCAGGTACGCTGGTTCCAGCCGGCCGGCGACGGTCAATGCGCCGAGCCAGTAGTCACGCTGACGCTCCGACGCGCAGACGAAGAAATCGCCGAGCCCGAGCAGCCGCTCCAGAATCGTGAGGTCGTCGCGCCGGTTCGGGTCGCCTCGCTCGGGGTCGAGCCGTGCGTATTCGAGCTTCTCAAGGATCCACGGCGCGTAGAGATCGACGACAATGTGGCGATTCGCGAGAACCTCGGGATCGGCGTAGAGAAATGGCAGGTGCTGTGCGACGATGATCTCATGCTCGCGGACCAGAGTGGCCAGGTGATTGCCGCGCTCGTCCTCGGTTGCGCCGTCCCCGCCGTATGCGACAAGCGACACGCCGGCCGGCGCGGCCAAAGATACCGGGCCGGGCGTGGCGAGTGTCACTGGCTGCTGGGTTCCGATCACCCGCGCCATGTTCCAGTAGCGGATACCGGAGCCTGCCATTCGCTCGCCGATGGTGTCGGACGCGATCAGCAGGACCGATGGGCTTGTCGTCACCTGATGCTCCCTCGGTGTGACTGGAATAATGCCGTCCGAACAGGGAGGGTGTCATGCGGGAGAGCTGGTCGGCGGTTATCATCAACTATAACGGTGCGGCATTCCTTGGCGCTTGTATCGTAGCGCTCCAACAGACCAGCCCACCGCCCACGGAGATCGTCGTCGTCGACAACGCATCAACGGACGACTCGCTTCTTGAGTTGTCCGGGTTTCCACGGGTCAACGTCATGCGCCTGCCGCGCAACCTCGGGTTCGGCGCTGGCGCAAACGTCGGACTTGGAGCGGTCGAGACTCCCTATGCGCTGCTGATGAACCCGGATGTCGAGGTCGATCGTGACTTTGGCGCGGCATTGCTGGGCGCGTTTGGGAGTGACGCACGGCTCGGAGCGGCCGGCGCGCTGCTGCTCTTTCCGCAGACGACGACTGTCCAGCATGCAGGAGGCGTCCTCGAGAAGCCACTGATGACAACGCGACACCGAGGCTACCGTGAGCCGGCCGAGTCGATCGGCCCGGACAGTGTCGACGTAGATTTCGTCACCGGCGGCTGCGTAGCCTTGCGCACGGAGGCGTTCCATGCGGTCGGGGGATTCGACGAACAATTCTCGCCGGTCTACTACGAGGATGTCGATCTCTGCGCGTCGTTGCGCGACGCTGGTTGGCGGGTCCGTTTCGTGCCCGCACTCCGCGCTGAGCATCACGAGGGTTCGACGCTGGGTCGGTCTGACGACTACTTCCGCCACTTTCATCGCAATCGGCTGCGCTATGCCCTGAAGCACCTCTCGTCAGTCGAGTGGCGACGATCGTTTCTCCCGGCCGAGATCGAGCGCATCAGGTGGGACCTCGGCGAGGAAGGGGCGAATGACTGGCGCGCGTTCTCCGGCGCTGACGCCATTGAATCTCTGTTGACCGATGGCAGTGAAGCCGGGTCGACACTTGGCGCAGTGTCGCCGGCGGCGCTCCAGACGGCGGTTGGTGAATTGAAGGCCGGTTGGGAGGTGCAGCGACGCCGTCAGGGCGAGGGCCGGCTACGGCGAGCGCTCACCCCCTGGAATCGTCAGATCGACCGGGTAATCGAGGATCAGCGCGCGTTCAACGGCGCCATTGTCCGGGCATTCGCGCAGCAGGACGCAATGAATCGTCAGCAGACTGCGCAACTGCTGCTGATTGCGTTGGAGATTGCCGAGCGGCTTCGGGCTAGCGGTCGTCCTCCTGCCGATTTGCCAGGCCTCCGATAACCGGCAGCGACGGGTCGTGGCCGGAGTAGACAGCCCAACCGATCAGCGCGCCGGGCACAAACGGAGCCAGCAGTAGCAGTGGCAGGATGCAAAACAGAATCAGGCTCTGCCGTAGCAGCCAGATCGCCACAATGACCGTTGCGACCAGAAGCAGCAACAGAATGGGCGAGAAGAAGATAGCCTGCCGAGCGTGGCGGCGAAGAAACACTCTCTCCTTCGCCGCGCCGGTCAGCATCAGCAGCGGGACGATGGGCGTGAAGACGTAGCCAAGCGCGGCCGCGAGACGTTCCTGTTGACCTGGAGTGTTATCCAACCTGGTAGCGATCGTACACCTCGCTGAATCTGCCGCCCTTGAGAAGCTCCTCGCGCATGCGAGTCTCGGTCGTCGCGAGCGATTCGACCTCCTCCAGCACGTCGACCGTCAGCTCCGCTGGCACGATCACGACTCCGTCGGCATCGCCGACAACGAAATCGCCCGGCCGAACAAGCACGCCGCCGCACTGGACAGCATGGTCGTAGCCGCTGATGCGCCAACGTCGGATCGAGCTGGCCGGCGAGCGGTAGCGCGCGAACGTCGGGAAGCCCATCTCCAGAATCTGACTTACGTCGCGCGTGCCGCCGTCGATCACGACGCCATTGCAACCCCGGCCGCGCGCCCCGGTGCTCATGAGCTCGCCCCAGTGTGCGGCACTTTCGTCGCCACTGGCATCGACGACGGCAATAGACAACGGAGTGAGGGCGTCGAGAAACGCTTTACGCAAATCCCAGTCATCTGGCTCTAGCGACGTGGCCGGCGCGCCTTTGCAGGTGAACGCTGGCCCTGCTACCCGCATATCAGTGGTCAACCCCTGGATTGCTCCGTGGACGATCTGGCCCCGAAGCCCACGCTTGTCGAGGACGTCCGCCACGGCGCCGGAATATACTGCCCGGTAGCGTTCGCAAAGATCGCGTAGCGCCTGCTCGTCCATCTCAACCTCCCTTATCTCGTCGGTATGTCGCCGGGGAGTCTACGCGGGCGGGCGGGTGAAGGGCAACAGGGCAGGCAAGGAGATCGCGTGGAGAGTCGTTCTTTCCGTGATGTGGTCGGTCATTTCCCAACAGGCGTCGTCGTCGTTACCAGTGCCGACCAGGCGAGTGGCGCAATGCACGGCGTCACTGTCAACGCGTTCAGCTCGCTGTCGCTCGATCCGGTGCTGGCGCTTGTCTGTGTCTCTCGTGATTCACAAAGCCACGACTTTCTGACGACGCGGCCGGCGTTCGTCGTGAACATTCTCGCCCGGCGACAGATCGCGCTCGCCGAGCGATTCGCCGGCCGCGCTCCGCTGGTATCTGCCGAATTTGCCGGAGTGCCGTTTGTCCCCGGAATCGACGGCGCGCCGGTCCTCGGTGGTTGCGTTGCCTGGATCGAGTGCCGGCGCGTCGCTACCTACCCTGGCGGCGATCATACGATTCTCATCGGCGAGGTCGTCGATGCCAGGCTCGGTGATGACGATGATCCGCTCGTCTTCTTCACCGGTGATTACACGTCGCTCATCTGGGGGTGACGGCGGATCGCTGCCTCCACGTCGCGGCGCGTATATGGCGTCAGCCCGAGCAGCCCGGCAGGCTCACCATCGAGCTCGACGACCAGAGTCCGCTGGGTCGGGGATTGTCGAATCCATTCGGCCCGCTCGGCATCGGTCGTGAATGGGACCTGAAGCAGGTTGGCAGCAACATCGGGGTCGTTATGGAGAGCGTTCAGCGCTGGGATATCCGAGGGTTGGAACTCGCGGATGAATGCGGCTGTGCGTTGGGCCATCATGCCTCCTTGGTGCTGGCGGCGCGCGCGACGGCGATGTTGGCGGCACACAGGGCGAAGAAGAATCCGGAAAAACCCGCCTGCCGGAGTGCATCGATCAGGCGATCAGAGCTGAAGCTGATGATCCCCAGGAGGATCTGTAGCAAGGCCGCGGCTAGCATAAAGAGAGCGATTGCCGCAAACGGCAGGCCGGCCACTCCGCCAAGTACATCTGGCTTCACTGCCCTGCCGGACCCGCGCGCGACTCGGACGTAGAGTCCCGCATATCGATACCAGATGACGACGCCGACTGCTGTGAGCACGATAACGAGGAGTACGGCAGTGACTAGAAACGGCAGCGGGATCATGACGTTGATCAGACGGTTGACCAACGACGCGACAGCCAGCAGGATCAGCGCAGCAATGATGCAGACCGTGTTGATCGCGGCCAGCCGCAAGCCATCCGTCACTGCGCCACCGCGGGGTGACAATAGACGCCAGACCTGATCCTGGATTGGTTCCGGGCTGCCGGTGTAGCTCACGTGTCTATCCCGATCTTCGCTCGTGACGGGCGTCCGGCCGAGAGATTCTAACCCGAACCCTCGGTGTCGGTTGCTATACTCGACCGGACTATGACGCTTGGCCGCGGCGTACGCCGCGACTCCGTGCGACGAAAGTGAGGGCATCTTGGGAGGGACGCGCAACGTCTCGGTTCTCGTGGTCGCGCTGCTGATCCTTGGCGCGATCCTGGCGCTGCTCTACCGCTCGGCGAGTAGCGAGGAGATCGGCGAGGATGAGTGGCATGACTTCGAGCACCCCTAGGAATGCAATCCTGGCTGTAGCGCCGCGTGCAGTCCGCTGAGGCTTTTCCGGACTGCCGCCACGACTGATTCAATCGAGACGACTTCGGCTTCGCTCGCTGACTGATCCCGCCGCTTGAGCTCGACCCCGCCTGCCTTGAGCGACCGCGCGCTGACGGTGAGCCGGATCGGGATGCCGATCAGGTCGGCGTCTGCGAACTTCACACCAGCGGATTCATCGCGATCGTCGTACAGAACCTCGACCCCTTCAGCAGTGAGCTGTCGATAGACGCCTTCGGCGATATCGCGGACAGTATCATCGGCGCCGATCAGAACCAGATGCGTGTCGAACGGCGCGACGGAGGCCGGCCATTGCAACCCTCGATCGTCGTGATGGCACTCGGCCAGCGCGGCGAGCATTCGCGAGACGCCAAATCCGTAGGAGCCCATGATCATGACCTGTTCCTCGTCCCGGACATCGAGGTAGGTTGCCTTCAGCGGCGCGGAATACTTCGTCCCGAGCTTGAAGATATTGCCGACTTCGATGCCTCGCGTCTCCTCGAGTGCCGTGCCACAGGACGGACACGGATCGCCGGACTCGACCATCAGCACGTCGGCAACGTAATCCGGCTCGTAGTCGCGACCGAGGTTGACGTTCAACAGGTGATAGCCCTCGCGGTTGGCGCCGGCAACCAGGTTCGGCGCCTGGGCTGATTCATCCGCGACGACGATCGTATCGCGCAGCCCGACCGGAGAGGCGTAACCAGGCACAGCTCCGCTTGCCCGGATCAGCTCATCGGTAGCAGGTGACAGATTCGCCGCGCCGATCAAGTTGGCCAGCTTGATCTCGTTGACCGACCGATCTCCGCGAATCACAACGAAGACGAGCTTTTCACCAGCCTGGTAGAAGACTGCCTTTGCTGTCCGATCGCGGCCGACACCCAGGAACGCAGCCACCGCCTCGATGGTTTTTGCGTTTGGTGTTTCGACCTTCTCGAGTGGAAGCGCAGGTTCGTCGGGCATTGATAGCGTGGTGCGGGCGACCTCGCGGTTCGCGGCATAGCCGCACGACGGGCAGGTCAGCAGCACGTCCTCACCCGCGTCAGCCACCAGCATGTACTCGTGGGACCCTTCGCCGCCCATGATGCCCGAGGCTGACTCGACGACGAGCACATCGATTCCACAGCGGTCGAACGCGCGGAGGTAGGCGCGATGGCAATCGTCGTAGAAGCGCTGCAGATCCTCACGGTTGGCGTGGAAAGAATAGGCGTCTTTCATCAAGAACTCACGCCCACGCAGCAGGCCGGCCCGTGGTCGCGGCTCGTCGCGGAACTTCGTCTGAATTTGAAAGAACTGGATTGGCAACTGGCGATAGGAACGCACCTCGCGGCGGACGAGGTCGGTCGCGACCTCCTCGTGTGTCATCGCGAGGACCATCTCCCGTTCTCCGCGGTCGGTGAAGCGGACGAGCTCGTCGCCGATGTCGTACCAGCGCCCGGTCTCTTGCCAGAGATCAGCGGGATGGACAACTGGCATCGCCAGCTCGTGGCAGTCGATGCGCTCCATCTCTTCGCGGATAATCCGCTCGATCTTCCGGAGAGATCGCCAACCGAGTGGCAGGTACGAATGAATGCCTGCGCCGAGCTGGCGCACGAAACCAGCGCGAATCAGCAGGGATGCGCTGATCGTGTCGGTCCCGGCCGGCGCGTCGCGTCGAGTCTTCCCGAACATCCCGCTGTAGCGCATGTCTCCTCCTTCGATCGGCGGAACTGTAACAGAGGCCGGGGGGCTGGCACGATGTCCAGCCTCCGACCTCGACGTTGGACGCGGTTGCTACGGGGCTAACCTGTTGATATCTCGCGGGAACGCCGTCACCTCGCGGACGTTTGACGCGCCGACGAGTTGGGCGACGAAGCGCTCCAGACCGATCGCGCATCCTCCTTCGGGGGGCATGCCGAAGCGAAACGCGTCGAGATAGCCCGCGAACGGGGTTGGGTCCATGCCGCGCGCTGCCAATGCCGCGATCAGATGATCGTAACGATGCTCGCGTTGTCCGCCTGTAATCAGCTCCAGACCGCGAAAGAGCAGGTCGAACGAGCTGGATACCTCTGGTTCGGCTGGGTCTGGCATCGTGTAGAAGGGGCGCTTCGAAGTTGGATAGCCTTCGACGAACAGCCACTCACTACCGTGCTTGCGGGCGGCCCACTCGCCGAGCCAGCGTTCATGCTGGGGCGAGAGGTCTGGCTCGTGGCGCGCGTCTTCACCATACTCGTCGAGAATGACCTGCTGTGCCTCCTGGAACGTCACGACCGGGATGTCGGGGACGGCGGGTAGCGTCACGCCGAGTGACGCCAGATCGCGCTCGGACGTGATAGCTATCTCCGCCATCATCTCGTCCAGAAGCTCATTCACAAGCGCCATCACATCTCGGTGGTCCTGGATGAATCCTAGTTCCAGGTCAAGCGAGATGTACTCATTCAGGTGTCGTGTCGTTGCGTGCGGCTCTGCCCGAAAGACTGGCGCGACCTCGAAGACCCGTTCATGTACGCCGACCATGATCTGCTTGTACATCTGTGGCGATTGAGCCAGAAAGGCAGGTCGACCGAAGTACTCGACCGGGAAGAGGTTAGCTCCGCCTTCAGTTGCCGCGCCGACGATCTTCGGCGTGAAGATCTCGACGAACCCGCGTCGGTCGAGCGCGGCGCGGTAGGCGGCGACGAGGCTCGCCGTCAGCGCCAGCGCCGCTCGCTTCGACTCGTGCCGTAGCGCGATCGGGGCGCGCTCGAGCCAGACGTCGAGCGCAGGCTTCAGGACGGGCCGGTTGATCTCGAACGGCGGCGGCTCCGTGACCGCGGAGAGAACGTCGA
>CALMXF010000325.1 GCA_937870985.1 uncultured Chloroflexota bacterium | reverse complement strand
GGGAGCGGGGGACGGGATTCGAACCCGCGACATTCTGCTTGGAAGGCAGACACTCTACCAGCTGAGTTACCCCCGCGAAGTGGGATCGGTCGGGGTGAGAGGACTCGAACCTCCGACCTCAGCGTCCCAAACGCCGCGCGCTGCCAACTGCGCCACACCCCGTTCGCGGAATCAAGTATACCGCGCCGGCACGCCTCGAACGATGCTGAATCTCAGATGCCAGCGAGAATCTCTCGAGCGGAACGTTCATCGTCCGCCATCTGCGCTGAAAGCGCCTCGGCGCTCGGGAATGTCTGGTCACCGCGAACGAACGCAACGAACTCGACCTCGAGCTCCCGGGTGTACAGATCGCCGTTGAAGTCGAGAATATACGCTTCGACCAACCGTTCGCCGCTGTCGAATGTCGGGCGGGTCCCAACGTAGACGAGCGCCTTACGCGCGGACATCTGTGCGTCTGGCAGATGGGCGAGTGCGGCATAGATACCATCGCCAGGAACACAAACGGCGGCATCGGCTGTGAGATTCGCGGTCGGAAACCCAAGCTCACGACCGCGAGCGGCGCCGTGCTCAACGGTGCCCAGTAGTCGATACCGTCGTCCAAGCCAGCGAGACGCGTCCTCCACGTTGCCAGCCTTGAGTGCCGCGCGGATGTTGGAGCTGCTGATCATATGCTCATCGTCGCGCAACCTGGTGACGATGGTCGTATCAAAACCATGCCGATCGCCGAATTGCTGGATAGTGGCGCCGTCGCCAGCGCGACCATGCCCGAAGCGGAATCCCTCTCCAACAAACACCTCGACTGGCGCGACCGTGGAGAGCACGAGATCCAGGAATGCCACCGGCTCGAGGTTGGCAAACTCGCGGGAAAACTCCAGCGTCACGACGTTGTCCAACCCGGTCGCGCGCAGGAGTCTCAGCTTCTCGTCGGCCGTCGCGAGTCGTTCCGGCGAATGGTCGGGACGCAACACAGCGCCGGGGTGTGGTTCGAACGTGATCGCCAACGACCGAACGCTGCGGTGTTGAGCGGCATCGACCACCTGCTGGATGAGGTACTGGTGTCCGCGGTGGACGCCGTCGAAGTTGCCAATCGTAACGACATGCGGCTGGCCGCCGGCCCCTGCCAGTTTCGCTTTCGCTGCCTCTGCTGCCGTCGTCACACCTGGCCTTTCTCGATCGCCGAAAACACAAACGACGGACGCAACGTGGCATCTGCCTCGATCCGGCCAATACCCGCGAAAGCGCCGTCAACGGTGTACACGCGCACCAGGGCCGGCTCTGACCGACTTCCTGGAACGCTTATCTCGACCGGTCGGCCATGATACCACGCCTCAGTCGCTTGGCCGCCCAGAATGATCGTCTCGAGGTCGGCGACAGCTCGGTCGGGATGGATCGCAACATCTGGCCATTGCTCTCGCAAGTCCAACTCTGCCAACTCGTCGAGCGTCCATGCGTCAGCAATGGAAAACGGGCCGTTGCGCACCCGTCGTAGCCCGTGGCAATACGCATAGCAGCCGAGCGACACGCCCAGGTCGTGGACGAGCGAGCGAATATACGTTCCCTTGCCGCAAGAGACATCGAGGAGCAGGTCGGGCTGATCGTAATCGAGAACATCGATCGCGTCGATGCGAACGGTTCGCGTCGGCGGCTCGACAACCTCGCCCGCCCGCGCCCGCTCATACAGTCTCCGTCCCTGGACCTTGATGGCCGAATAGGCTGGCGGAACCTGTTCGATGTTTCCGACAACGTTGGCGAGCGCCAACTCGACGTCTGTTCGGTTTGGGAGATCCGGGCCGGCGTGGCGGCCCACGACATCGCCATCGATATCCCGCGTGTCGGTTGCGACACCCATGACCGCGTGAACGAGATAGCGTTTGTCGCTATTCTGGACGTATTGCAGCAGCCGCGTCGCGCGACCAACCGCGACGACAACGACGCCGGTCGCGAACGGATCGAGCGTGCCCCCGTGGCCGACGCGCTTCATTCCCGCCAGCCGGCGGATTCTCGCCACCACGTCGTGGGAAGTCCATCCAGGAGGCTTGTCCACGACGATCAGTCCGTGGATATCGGGAAGATCAGACCGAGGCGTCACTGTCACAGTCGGTATCTGCGGGCTCGAGCGCACGAGCTACGTGGACGAGGAAGCTATCCCGGGCATCATCGCCCGGAGCAAGGCGGGCGCCAGCCGCCCGCGGATGTCCGCCGCCACTGAAACGACGCAAAATGTCGGCGACGTTGATATCATCGGCGATCGTTCGCATGCTTACTCGCCAGCCCCACGACTCCCGATACAGGAGCGCGGACGCGCGCGAGCCGATCGTTCCGGCCAGAAAGTTCACAAGTCCCTCGGCCTCGCTGCGACTGGCGCCACATCGCTCCAACATATCCGGCTCGATCTGCGTCCAGATCAACGAACCCTGCCATTGGGCCCGCTGCAGCGCCTCGCCCCAAAGGCGGACCGACGAGTAGGGCTTGAGCCGGAAGAGCTGATCAACGATCTGATCGAGGCTTGCCCCGCGCTCCAGCAATGTCGCTGCGGCTCGGACCGTCGCCGGAGTTGTGCTCGGGGTACACAGTGCGAGTGTGTCGCCATAGATGCCAGCGAGTAGCGTCGTCGCGTCTGTCGCGCTGAGAGGAATCTCCAGCGCATCGCAGATGCCCGCGATGATCTCCGCCGTCGCCGCCGCTTCTGGAATGACGATGTTGAAGCTGCCGAAGCGTGTGTTCGTCACATGATGATCGATGTTGACGATCGATCGCTGCCGCTCCAGATCGCTGGCTATCTCATCGTAGAGCGGACCCAGCCGCCGCTCATCGGAGCAATCGACCAGGATCAGGAGATCGGCCTCAGAGACAGCGCGCACGTCGGCCAGCCGCAATCGATCGGATCCAGTGATGAATGTCAAGTTTGGTGGAAGCTGGCCATCACCGGTCGAGATTATCTGTGGTTCGACCCCGAGGCTGCCGCAGATTGTCGCTATGCCAAGCGCCGACGCCACTGCGTCCGCGTCTGCATTGGCGTGTGTCAGAATGACGAGCCGCTCGACGCCGCTGAGCTGCTCCCGTAGCTGGCAGGCAAGCGCTGGCAGTTGCGCGAGCAACTCGTGGCTGGCATCCGGAGCCGCGCTGTTGTCGAGCGAGACATCCGACGTCACACCGAACCGGCCTCGTCTGTTCCCGGCTTTTCATCCCCTTCGGACGACGCCGCGAGCTCGGGCTCAAGCTCGCGAAGGATCCGGGCAATCGACTCGGCGTGGGCCATCGATCCGTCGAGTCGGAATGACAATTCCGGAACCGTGCGCATTCGCACACGCTGAGCCAGCGTGTGCCGAATAAAGCCCGATGCGTTGTTGAGCGCGACCAACGCGTCACGTTGCTCGGGCTCGGGAGCGTAGACGCTCACAAACAACCGTGCGTACTTGAGGTCAGGACTCATCTCGACCTGGGTGACACTGACCATGCCGAGACGTGGGTCACCCATCTCTTGTTGAATAATCAGGCTGACCTCATCGCGAATCAGGTCGGCCACTCGTTCCTGCCGCCGGTCACTCATCGTCTCGCTCCGGCATACGATCGAACGTCAGGCATGTGTTGCAGCAGCCTGACCCTCGATCGTTGACGCCCGACCCGATCAGGTTCGGGCGATTTCTTCGATGTGATAGAACTCGAGCTGGTCGCCAACTTCGATATCGTTGAATCCGTCGAGCGTCGAGCCACACTCGTAGCCAGCGGCGACTTCCCGCACATCATCCTTGAATCGCTTGAGTGAGCTCACCGTTGTGTCGGTCAGCACCGCCCCATTTCGCAATACCCGCACGCGCGAGTTGCGATTGATCTTGCCGTCAAGCACGTACAGGCCGGCAACAACATCGCGGCTCGGAAGGCGGAATGTGTTCCGCACCTCGGCATACCCGTCGGTCGCCTCACGCTTCTCCGGATCGAGCAAGCCCGACATCGCAGCCCGGATGTCCTCGATCAGATGATAGATGACATCGTAGTAGCGGATATCGATATTGGCGGCGTCCGCGCTACGCTTGGCGGCCGCATCCGGCCGGACATTGAAGCCGATGATTACGGCGCCCGACGCTGTGGCGAGGTTGACATCGGAGTCGTTGATCGCGCCAGTGCCGCTGAGCACGGTCGTCAGCTTGACGGAACCGGACTCCTCGTTCAGCTTGACGAGCGAACCGAGCAGTGCCTCCAGCGAGCCTTGCAGGTCCGCCTTGACGATAATCGGCAGCTCCTTGGTACCGCCTTCCTGCATCTGATCGTAGATGTCATCGAGCTTGACAACCCGCGTCTGATGGAACGCCTCTGCGCGACGCTGACGGGCTCGCTCCTCGGCGAGGGAGCGAGCAGTGCGCTCGTCCTCCACGGTCTGGAACAGATCGCCGGCGTCGGGAAGATCGAACAGCCCGAGCACCTCGACCGGAGTCGCTGGCTCGGCCTTGCGCATCTTCCGACCGTGATCATCGGTCATTGCCCGAATCCGACCCCAGGTTGCGCCGGCCACGACGATGTCGCGAGGCTTGAGCGTGCCGGACTGAACAAGCAGTGTCGCCGTCACGCCGCGGCTGCGATCGATCTTGGCTTCAATCACAACCCCGACTGCCGGCTTGAGCGGGTTCGCCTTGAGCTCGGCGATGTCGGCGACAAGCAGCACCACCTCGAGCAGGTCGTCGATGCCGAGCTTCTCTCGCGCGGACACCTCAACGATAGGCACATCGCCGCCGTATTCCTCGGGCATGACGCCCGCGTCGGACAGCTGCTGCTTGACTCGATCCGGGTTCGCGGCGGGAAGGTCGATCTTGTTCATCGCGACAATCATCGGGACGCCGGCTGCCTTGACGTGCGAGATCGCCTCGCGCGTCTGGGGCATCACCCCGTCATCCGCCGCGACGACAAGGATCGCGATGTCGGTGACCTGTGCGCCACGGGCTCGCATGGCGGTGAACGCTTCGTGGCCGGGGGTATCGAGGAAGGTGATCTTCCGACCCTGAATCTCGATCTGATACGCGCCGATTCGCTGAGTGATCCCGCCAGCCTCGCCTTCGGCGACCTTCGTTTCGCGGATCGCGTCGAGCAGCTTTGTCTTCCCATGGTCGACATGACCCATGATCGTGACGACTGGCGGGCGTGTCGTGGCTTCGGGGTCGCTTTGGCCCTCTGCGCGACGGCTTTCGATTTCCTCGGTTGCGGCCTGGATAACGTCAGGGACGTGCTCTTCGGTCTCGACGCCGAATGCAGTAGCAACGCCGGTGGCAGTGTCGAAGTCGACCTGCTGGTTGATCGTCGCCATGATGCCCTGGTTCATCAGCTCTTTGATGACGTCATTCGGTGTGACAAAGAGCGCCTCAGCCAGCTCGGCGACACTCATTACTGAGCCCAGCGTGGCCGGCCCCTCCGGCCGAACCGGAGCGATCGTCGCAACGCCGCCTCGTCCTCGGCCGCCCGCGTCGTTACGCTGGGGACCACGTCGGCCGCGCGGCCTTCCGCGGTTTGCGCCACCACCCGGGCGCCTGTTCGCTCCACTCATGTTGCGTTCCTCTCCTCATGCAGTTCTTCATCCACCGGGGCAACGATGCTGATCAGGCGGCCGGGGCCGCGTCATCTGGTGGAAAGTGAGACCGTGCGTAATCGAGCAATTTGTCGCGAGTCTCGTCATCGACCTGGACCTTGAGGGCCCGGTCAATCGCTCGCGAATCGACCGCGCGTTGCCAGCACGATCGTCGGCGACATAGATAAGCGCCCCGTCCGTTACGCTTCCCGGTTGGGTCCACCTCGACCGTCCCTTCCGGTGTCCGAACGAGGCGGACGTAGGTTCGTTTGGCATCGTGCTCGCGACAGGCGATGCACAGACGTTGCGGAACATGGCGAGGCCGTGGCCCTTTGCGTGATCGAGTTGAGGGTGAGGGATTCGCCATGACTCGCTCCCGCCGCTATCCCGTAGCTACATCGTCGTACAGTGGAAGCTCGCTGCCATTGTCATAATCGTATTTTGCCCGGATCTCCCGGCTGTAGTAGACGTTCAGGATATTGCCGACGACCTCCACATCGACGCTCATGCCAACGAGATCGGGGGAAAGTGGCCCAAACTCACGGTCGCGCACCGAAATAGTGCCGTCGGGCCGCACGAGCCGCGGCTGTCGACCGAGCATCATGAAGTCTTCTGGCCCGGCGGAAAATCCCGCGCGTGCTTCGCGGAACAGCTCGTCATTCTGTTCGCGTAGCGACTCCGGATCCTTGACGTCGATCTTCCAGCCGGTCAGCTTGTAGGCCAGGCGGGCGTTCTGGCCGTCCTTGCCAATCGCGAGGGACATCTGGTCGGTGGGAACAATCACCCTCGCGACCTTGTCCGCGTCGTTCAGTGCGACGTTGATCGGCTTGGCCGGCGAAAGCGCATTAGCGATGAAGGTGTTGATGTCGGGGGAATACTCGATGACGTCGATCTTCTCGCCCATGAGTTCGTTGACAATGTTCTGAATTCGAACGCCCCGAATGCCGACGCACGACCCCACCGGGTCGACCTTCTCCTGCCGCGCAGCGACAGCGACCTTGCTGCGGAGCCCCGGTTCGCGGGCGATGTTCATGATCTCGACCGCGCCGGAATAGATCTCCGGCACCTCCAGCTCGAACAATCGCTTGACCAGGCTCACGTTGGCGCGGCTGACAATCAGCTGTGGGCCGCGCGGATCTTTGTTTACATCAAGGAGATACACCTTCAGCCGCTGACCGGGCCGGTAGCGCTCGTTTGCGACCTGCTCGCGAACGGGCATTACCGCCTCAGCCTTACCGAGCTCGACGATCACGGCTCGGGCATCGGCTCGCTGGATGACACCGTTGAGCACCTCGCCAACCCGGTCGGCGAACTCCTCGTAGACGCTGTCGCGCTCGTAGTCGCGAATGCGCTGGAGGACAACCTGCTTGGCTGTCTGAGCGGCGATGCGCCCGAAATCCTTCGGGGTGCGATCCCAACGGTAGATCTTGCCGATGTAGGCGTCAGGGTCCATTGCCCGGGCTTCCTCCAGCGAGATCTCCGAGGTCGGGTCTTCAATCTCTTCGGCGACGGTCTTCACAACGAAAATCCGGACGCCGCCCGTAGCTGGATCGATTTCGACATCGACGTTATCTTCGGTGTTTTCCATCTTTCGATAGACGGTCTTGAGCGCATGCTCGACTGAGGCCATGACGGCCTCTCTCGGAATCCCACGCTCGGCAGCGATCTGGGTGATCGCCATATAGAAGTCGCTCTTCATCTTCGCCACTACCTCCTTGGGACGTGCGCATATTGGAGGCGCGCGCCTCGGCGACGGAGTGCAAGGCCGGCATCCGGCTTGGATCTGGCGACATCGTCGGTCACTCGGCGGCGCGCTGACGGATCCTGAACACAAAACAAAGTGGGCAATGCCCACTTCGACTCAGGGCCAGTCAGTTCCACCCGAAAAGTATACCAGCCGGGGTCAGAAACTCGAACCTTTCGCGGCTCCGCCCAAGAGGGAAGCGGGGAACGACGTGCTATACTTGTCGGGCCGTGGAGCAGAGCGTGGGAGGCGGGTTGTCCAGGCAATGAAGCTTCGAACGTGGCTCAGGCCTGGGATGCTGATCAAGCGATGGATCCTGCTTCTCCTGGTCGGCTTGATCATGACGAGCCTGGCCCTTGCGATGGGGCTCGCCTGGATCTATCGTAATTACGAGTTCCCGGCGTCGGCTACCGTCCTTGTTCAGGCAGTTACCCTCCAGTTCATCCCGCACCCTTTCCGCGAGATCCTCGTCGTCAGCGCGGGGGTCGGCTTCACAATATTCGGATTTCTCCAACTCTCCCGATCGTTGCTCAGCCCATTCCTCGACGCCCGGCCGAATGGTCCGGCGCTCGCCGAGATTATTGCGACGCATCGCTTTGGGGTAAGTGAGCCAGATCTCCGGATCGTCACGATCGGCGGCGGCACCGGTCTCTCGACGTTGCTGCGTGGCCTCAAGCAACACAGCGTCTCGATCACTGCGATCGTGACAGTCGGCGATGATGGAGGCTCGTCAGGCCGGCTACGGAGCGAGTTCAATATGCCCTCCCCGGGTGATATTCGTAACTGTCTCGTCGCGCTGGCCGACTCCGAGATGCTTCTGAGCGACCTCTTTCAGTATCGATTCGAAGTCGCGGACTCGGCGCTCGATGGCCATTCATTCGGCAACTTGTTCATTACCGCGATGACCCAGGTTACTGGAAGCTTCGAGCAAGCCGTGATCGAGTCGTCTCGCGTGCTCAACATTCGAGGGACGGTTCTGCCATCCTCGCTCGACGACATCGTCGTGTCAGCCGAGATGGACGACGGCACGCAAGTCGTTGGCGAGTCGAATATCCCGCTGGCGAGAAAGCGAATATCCCAGCTCTCGATCGCACCGTCGCACGCGGAAGCGTACGATCCCGCCATCGTCTCGATCCTGGCCGCGGACCTGATCGTTCTCGGACCCGGCAGCCTGTACACATCCGTGCTGCCGAACCTGCTGGTCGAGGGCATCGCGCACGCGCTCCGCTTCGCCCCGGCCGAGAAAGTCTACGTCTGCAACGTCGCGACTCAGCCCGGCGAAACCGATGGATATCGGGTGATCGACCATCTGCGAGCGATCGCCAGTCATGCCCCGGGCGTTGGGATTGATCGCGTGCTGATCAACTCGAATCTGGCGCCCGCCGAGACGCGCATCAAGCCGGAATGGCACGTCAGTGCGGTGGAATTTGACGGGCTTCATGAGTTTGAGGGGCGAATGACGGTAGATCAGCGCGATATCGTCAACCCCGAGTTTCCGCTCCGGCACGATCCGGAGAAGCTCGCCGATGCCCTGATGGCAATCGGGCGCGAGCACCTGACTGATGTGGCGCACCGTCCCGCCGAATTACGGCGCGGCTATGCGATAGCGGAGTCCGAACGCGTGCGGGTGGGAGCGGCCTGAGCATCCGAGGGATGATACGGTCGTGAGATCCATACGTGGCTGGCAATTGGTGAGACACGGATAATGAGGAGGGTCTGAATGGCGACACGTATCGCGATCAACGGATTTGGGCGGATCGGACGCCAGGTATTCAAAGCACTCCATGAGGAGTACGACGATATCGAGGTCGTCGCAGTCAACGACCTGGTCGATCCGCACACCAACGCGCATCTTCTGAAGTACGACTCGACCTACGGAATCTATGACGCCGATGTCGAGTACGATGGTGATTCGTTGTTGGTCAATGGCCGCGAGATTAAGGTCTTCGCTGAGCGAGTGCCAGCGAATCTGCCGTGGGGCAACCTTGGCGTTGATATCGTCATCGAGTCCACCGGATTCTTCACCGACGCCACCAAGGCGCAGGGACACCGGGACGCGGGCGCCAAGAAGGTCATCATCACCGCGCCAGCCAAGAACGAAGACGTGACGCTGGTGATCGGCGTCAATGATGATCAGTATGACCCTGCCAAGCATCACATCATCTCGAACGCGTCCTGCACAACCAACTGCCTGGCCCCGGTCGCGAAGGTTCTTCACGAGCGATTCGGAATCGGCCATGCGCTCATGACGACGGTTCATGCCTACACCAACGATCAGGTCATCCTCGATTCCCCGCACTCGGATCTGCGCCGAGCCCGCAGCGCCGCCCTCAGCATCATCCCGACGACTACCGGCGCAGCCCGCGCTGTTGCGCTGGTTTTGCCGGAGCTGAAGGGTAAGTTCGACGGATACGCGCTGCGCGTTCCGACGCCAACCGTCTCGATCGTCGATCTGACGGTCGAGCTGGAGAGCGATGCCACTGCCGACTCGATCAACGCCGCCTTTGAAGAAGAAGCCAACGGCGCACTTGAGGGCATTCTCAGCTACAGCGACGAGCCGCTGGTCTCGAGTGATTACCGCGGCGATAGCCACTCGGCGATCGTCGACGGGCTACTCACCACGGTGACTGGCTCACGGCTCGCGAAGGTTGTCGCCTGGTACGACAACGAGTGGGGCTACTCCTGCCGCGTGGCGGACCTGACAGACCTGATTGCGTCGCAGGGTCTGTAGAGTCACGAGCCCGCAAGCCATGACGGTTCGGGCGGGCGGCTATTTGCCGCCCGCCTGTCACGTCCGGTAGCCAAAGGAATGGAGTGATGCCGATGGCATTTCGCACAGTCGAACAGCTTGATGTCACCGGGAAGCGCGTACTCGTCCGAGTCGATTTCAATGTCCCGCTCGATGGTGAGCAAATCACCGATGACACACGCATCCGCGCTGCGCTGCCGACGATTCACGCATTGCTGGATCGGGACGCGTCCGTGATCCTGGTGTCACATCTTGGCCGGCCAAAAGGCAAGGTCGACCGAAAGTATTCGCTCCGGCCGGTTGCAGATCGGCTTGAGGGACTGCTCGGCGCTCCGGTCACGTTCGCCGACGATGTCGTTGGCCCATCGGCGCAACAGATCGCCAGGGAGATCCAGCCGGGCCAGGTGGCACTGCTTGAGAATGTGCGGTTCGAGCCGGGCGAAGAGCAGAACGACGACGCCTTATCTAGCGAGCTTGCTGCGCTGGCGGACGTGTACGTGAACGATGCCTTCGGCGCGGCGCACCGCGCTCATGCCTCCACCGCCGGAGTAGCGGGGAAGCTGCCCTGCGCAGCGGGCCTGCTCATGGAGCGTGAGCTCTCGGCGCTCGCCCGCGCGCTCGACAATCCAGCCCGCCCGCTGGTCGTTCTCCTGGGCGGAGCGAAGATCTCCGACAAGATCGGCGTCATCCGGAAATTCCTCAGCGCCGCCGATGCGATCCTCGTTGGGGGCGGCATCGCTAACACACTGCTCGCAGCGCAAGGCCATGAGATGGGACGCTCGCTTGTCGAACAGGGCAGCCTGGACGTAGCGAGAGAGATCCTGCGCGACGCGGAACACTCCTCCTGCGCGCTCATCATCCCGACAGACTACGTCGTTGCAACGTCGCCAGCCGACGCCGCGAACGCGCGAACCGTCACGGACGTTGGAGGGGACGACGCGGTCTTCGACATCGGGCCGGCCTCGGTCGCAGCATTCGACGCCTGGATTCGCCGGGCGGCAACGATCGTCTGGAACGGCCCGATGGGCCTGTTCGAGGTCGCTCCGTTCGATGCCGGTACGCGGGCAGTCGCAGAAGCTGTTGCTTCGTCGCCTGGCTATTCGATCGTTGGCGGCGGCGACTCGGTCGCCGCGATCCACCAGACCGGCCTTGCCGACAAAATCGATCACATCTCGACCGGCGGCGGCGCGTCGCTCGAATACCTTGAGGGACGAACGCTTCCTGGGGTGGCGGTGTTGGAGGTGACTACATGACACGCACGAAGATCGTCGCTGGCAACTGGAAGATGAACACGAATCTGGACGAGGCGCGTGCGCTCGCCGTCGCCATTGCGGGCGGCGCCGGCGCAGCTCGCGGGGTTGACCTCG
>CALMXF010000324.1 GCA_937870985.1 uncultured Chloroflexota bacterium | reverse complement strand
CGCGCCTCGGCGACGACGATGTCGCGATCGGTCAGCAGGTCGACGAGCCTGCCGCGGGAATCGACAACAACGAGTTGGCCGTAGTGGTGGTGAAGCATCCTGTCTCGTGCCTCGGCGAGCGGCTCATCGGCCCGCGTCGTAACGATCGCGCGATGGGAGATCTCGGCGATCCCGATCGCGGCCAGTCGGACGATCTCCTCGACGCCGTCGATGATCCGGGTGGCAGCCTCGGGCCGGAGCATGATGTCCGGGTTGTGGGCCAGCGCATTGCGTGTGTCCCGGTAGCGCTCGGCCCGGGCCGCGATTTCGCGGGCGTCCTGCATCGGGGAACGTTCGAGGTAGCGGATCGAATCGCCGAGGCTGGCGCGTTCGTCGTTCATGCCGAGGTTGCTGGCAAGGCTCGCCAGGAATCGGTCGAGCGCCTTCAGCGCCTGCTCCCCCGCGCCGGCCAGATTGGTCCCCGACTCGTTGCGAATATCGGCCAATTCGTCGAGGTAGGCGGATAGATCGAGGCTATGCCGCAGGGGTTGGTCTGGCTGTCGTTGCCTCCAACGTCCGGAGCGCCGCTGTTGCCGGCTCGATCGACCATCGCTCATCCGGTTTGCCTTTCGATTCTCCGACTCAGTGAATCCAGATGCGCTGGCCTGCGAAACGTTCGATCGCTCGCTCATTCGGCTCGATTCCGAGTCCCGGTCCTGCTGGCACCCGCACCATCTCGCCGGCGTAATAGTCGCTCAGGCCGCCGATGTCCTCGGCCAGCATGAGCGGGCCACCCATCTCAACCGTGTGCACGTTTGCCAGCGCGAGGGCGAGATGCAGGCCGGCGGCGGACGCGATCGACGACTCAACCATCGTCCCGACCTGGCATGTATAGCCGGCCGTCTCGGCAATAGCGTTCAGTGTCAGACTGCCAAGCAGCCCGCCCGACTTCATCAGCTTGATGTTGATCAGATCGCACGCGCGGAGCGACACCGCCCGTAGCGCGTCGTGGGCGTCGTGGATTGCCTCGTCGGCCATGATCGGCACGCCGGCCATCCGGCGCACCTCGGCCAGTCCCTCCAGGTCGCGCCAGTCGACAGGTTGCTCGACATAAGCGGGGAGATACGGCGCGACTCCACGTGCGCCCTGAATCGCGATCCCCGGTGTGCGCCAGCCCTGGTTCACGTCGATCTTGATCGCGATGTCCGGCCCGACCGCCTCGCGGACCGCGGCGACGCGCCGGATATCGAGCGCTACGTCGTTGGCGTCGCCGATCTTCAGCTTGACCGTGTTGAAGCCAGCGCCGACGTGGGCGACCGCGTCGGCAGCCATCTCGCTCGGCGTCTTCATGCTGACCACGCGTGAGATCGTCAGGTGTGTCCTGGATCGCCCGCCGAGAAGCGCCCAGACCGGCAGGCCCGTGGCGCGGCCGACGAGGTCGTGCAGCGCGATATCGATTGCCGCCTTCGCGGTCGGGTTGCCGCTGATTCGTCGGTCCAGGTCGGAGATGAGCGCGGTGCGATCCAGCGGGTCGCGGCCGAGCAGGGTCGGCGCAAGCAGCCTCAGCGTCTCCAGCACGCCGCCAAACGTCTCGCCGGTCACATGTGGGTCGGGCGTGCCCTCTCCCCAGCCGGTCGTCCCATCGTCCGTTTCGAGTCGCACCAGCACCGACTCGACGTCGGGGAATGTGCCGTAGGAGATGATGAATGGCTCGACAAGCGGCAGGCGAATCGGGATCAGCTCGACTCCGGTGATGCGCATCAGTTCTCCAGCCTACGGTGGGTCGTTCGGTCGACACGGATCATGGTACGCGAGACGGGCGTCAGCCTCGGTGCTCCAGGAGGTAGTAGCCGCGTGCGCCGCCACGCGATCCCGCGAACCCGGTGATCGTGCAGCCCTCAGCAAATGCTTCCTCGAGCTGACTCCGCACGGCAAACCGCCAGGCGCGTGCGGCAGCCGGGTCATCTGCCAGCAGTGCGTCGATGTCGGCCGGGATCGCGACGCGGACACGCGCACCGGCAGCGGGATAGTCGGGGAGGTCGGCGAGCGCGGCTGGCTCCAGCGGCTTGTGGCCGGCGAGCAACCGGTGACGAACCCGGTCGCTCTCGAGATTCCAGTTGATGAAGAGCCGATCGCTCGGCAGTCCCCCGTACAATCCCCCGGCGAACTCGTCGCCGTAGACGTTCTCTTCGTAGACATGGCTGGTTGCGCCGAGACGCTCGAAGTTCAGCCGGGCATTTGCCGCGCGAAGCGGATCGACTGTCCAGGCTGCCTCGCGGAATCCGGCGCGCAGAGCGAGCGCGCCCTGGAGCGCCTTGAGGGCGAACCCAAGCCCTCCGCGTGCGTCTGGCTCGACCGCCATGAGGTCAGAAATCAGGAGTGGCCGGCCATCGACGAAGCCGCCGTACCCCTGGATGTAGCCGACCATCCGCGCGCCGTCAAACGCGCCAATGACCTCTCCGCCGGTCTTGGGGATGACGACCATGATGGAGTAGGAGGCCAGGTCGGACTCGCTGACGCCGAACACCTCACGCTGCAGGCGCTCGCATTGCGCGAAATCCTCCGGAGAGCGAATCACCCGGAAGTCGAGCGTCCGTGCGCCGATGCTGCGACGCCATCCACCGGGCGCCGGATCGAACCCGAGCGTCTCGGGCGTGAGAGAGTCGCTCACTGATGGTGCGCTCGTTCGGCAGGGCGCGCGACGGCGAAGCCGTAGACGAGGGCAATGATCGGGAAGATGGCGGTGAGCGCGAACATCATTGAGTAGCCAGTGATGCCGGCGACAGCGCCCATACCGATCGCGCCCATGCCGATGCCGGCCTCGAAAAACGACGTGAATGTCGCCATCCCTGCGCCGCGACGGGCCGGCTCGACGAGGTCGACGGCAAAGGCGTTGAGCGCTGGCTGCCCCGCCCCGAAGGCCAGCCCGAAGAGCACGCCAGTGAGGAGCAGCAAGGCGAGCGAGCTCGTCAACGCCAGCGTCCCCATTGCGAGGATGGTCAGGACGAACGTCGGCAGGACGACTGCCAGACGGCTCAGCCGATCTGCCAGACGACCGCCGAAGACGCGTGAGGCGAGGACAGCGACCGCGAAGACGGTGAAATACAGGCCTGAGTTGGCGATATCACGATCCTCGGCGTAGACGATGATGAAGGCTGCGATGGCGCCGTACACGAGGTTCGACAACAGGATCAGAACCGCGGCCGGCATCACCGATGGCTCGAAGAGGCCGCCACGTGACGCGGAGGAGACGTTCTCGTCGGGACCGGGGTCGGTGACGAACGTCAACAGCACCAGCGCAGCGGCCGCGCCACCCGCCGCGATGGCAAAGAGCGTCGTCATCCCGGTCGCGTCACGGATCAACAGACCCAGGTACGGGCTGATCGCGGTCGCGAACGTCGACATCAGTCCCCAGATTCCCATTGCCTCGCCGCGTCGCGATGGTGGGGAGATCTGCGCGATGAAAGCGAAGGAGGCGGTGTGGAAGCAGGCCATGCCGAGACCGTGGACGGCTCGGACGCCGAGGACGAGCGGCACAGTGTTTGCGAACATATAGAGGATGCCAGCGAGCAGGAACAAGCCCGCGCCAACCAGAAGGAAGCGCTTCGCGCCAGTCCGGTCGATCTCGCGACCGATGAAGAGACGCGGAAGTAGCGCGGCGATCGAGAAAACGCCAACGATCAGGCCGACCGCCGTCGTCGAGCCGCCGAGGTCGTCGCGGACATAGAGCGGTAATACCGCGGTCAGGAGCTGAAACGAGGCGAACAGCGTCACGCCGGCCGCGCATGTCAGCAGGAATTGCCTGGTGAGGATCGTCGGTGATGGCGCGACCATCGCGCTCGACGAGCTCATCCGGCCTGCGCGCTCGCGCAGGGGTCTGCCGGCACGATCACTCCTCGTCAGCCTCGTCTGGCCGGCCGTGATCGTCCTCGTAACGCGCCACGCGGGCGCGAACCTCGGCAGGAGTCAGGGCGTTGACATCGATGCCCAGGAGATCCTTCAGATGCTGGGCATCCTTGTAGCCGTGTGACTTCGCCCACGCCCAGAAGTGGGTCCACGAGACGTCGGCCGGATCGCCGCGCGCGGCGCTGTCTCTGGCGCGCAGATCCGATCCGCGCATCATCGGCGTTGGGGTCTCGCTACTCGGCGGCTCCTGCTCGGCCGTCTCGTCTCCTTGCTGGACAGGACGAGGACGAGCGGGTTGTTCGGTCTGCCGGACGGGGCGCATGCGTGACGGCGCCTGAGGCTGGCTGACGGGCTGCTCGGCAGGAGTGACCGCCGGGACAATCGAAACGGGCGCCGCGCCTCGTGTGCGTGGCTGGTCGGTCTCGATATATTCCGCCCCGTAGCCCAGGGCAGCGAGCGCGCGCCCGATCGCGCGTGTCTCGGCTGTCTCGACAAACGCTGCTGCGCCGGCGCGAGTTGCGCTGGCGTGGCTGGTCGCGCTGCCTCCGCCGGGAATGCTGACGGTCGCCTTGCAGATGGCATGTTCATCGTCCAGCGCCAGCAATTCGGTCTGGATGTCCGCCTCGGGATGCTCGTGCCGTAGCCAGTGCATCCGCCACTTGATATCGAGGTAGTAGGAACCATCGTCCAGTTCGCGGAGATGCTCACGGGGATCAAATCGCGTGCTCATGGCTGGGTTGCGCTCCCTTCCCGGCGGCGGTCTCCTACGATTATAGCCAGCCAGCGCCGTTGCCCGGCCGTACAATCACCCAGCGCCGAACACACCGGGCAGGAGGAGATGACGTGGATACAGTTGGATGGACTGCCGATCGTAACGGCGACGGTTTCGTGGACGATATCGCGCCGAGGCTTGTCATCAATCCACCGCGGGGCATGGTTGATCGCGACTTCTGCGCGCGACTGATCGACCTCGCCGCGCGGCTCGGCCTGGAGACGCACGCGCTGACGCTGCCGTTTGCCGTCGTGGCCGGCATGGCCAGGACGG
>CALMXF010000323.1 GCA_937870985.1 uncultured Chloroflexota bacterium | reverse complement strand
GCAGCCGGTCACGCACCTCGCGCTCGGAGCGCGGTCGGTAGGCGACGAAGGTAAGCGCCGCTTCGGTCGCTCGCTCCGCCTCGGCCAGCCCCTCCAGCTCACGAACCGCTGCCTCGTCCAGCTCGACCCCGCTCCGCAGCCCGCGCTGGACCGCGACGATGGCCGGCAAGGCGAGAGCGAATACGCCGTCGATGAAGACGCTCACCCGCTCCGGATCGCGCTGAGTCGCCTGCACCTGAGTGATCGTGCCGGCTGCGATCGGGCGTTCCTCGCGCGGTTGCCGGCGCTGTCCCGTCGTGTCTCGTCGCATCGTCGCCACCTGACCTAGAACGAATGTGCTGATTCTACCATGAGCAATACGTGATGTCTGTAGTGGCAAGGATTTTCGGTGGCGAACGATACTTGCTAAGATTCTGACGCCATCTACGGTCGGAGGACTGGATGCCCGCCTCATCACTACCGCCTCACATGGATCGCAACTCCATGATCAGACTACCGGAGAGTCTCGCGCAGAATTTGCCCGCATCGCGAACCCCGATCGTCGGGCGAGATGATGAGCTCGCCGCCATTCACCAGACGCTGGCAGATGGTCGTTATCGGCTGGTGACACTGACCGGCGTCGGAGGTTGCGGCAAGACGCGACTAGCAACCACCGTTGCCGCCGCGATTCACCCCGTCCTCGCCGATGGCGTCTGGTTTGTGGACCTGGCCAGCATCAGTGATGAGGCGCTTCTCGCCGATACGATCGCCGCGGCGCTCGAGCTTCCCTTGCTCGTCGATGGCGCTACCGTCGACGCAGTGATCGTCTTTCTCCGCCGGCGAGCAGCGCTCCTCGTGCTGGACAATTGCGAGCATCTCATCGATGGATGCGCGGTCCTGGTCGAGCAACTGCTGACCGCCTGTCCCCATCTGCGGGTGCTGGCGACCAGCCGCGAGCCACTGCAGATACCAGGCGAGCGACAACGGCGCATCGGCCCGCTCACTCTCCCCGATCCTGCCGGTGGCATGGAGCTGAATGAGGCGGCTGACTCGCCCGCCGTACAACTCTTCGTTGAGCGCGCGCAGGATGGCGCGCCTGACTTCCATCTGACCACCGACAACGCCTCGGTCGTGGCCGCGATCTGCATCCGGCTGGATGGCATTCCGCTCGCGCTCGAGCTGGCCGCGGCTCGCGTTCGGATGCTGTCCGTCGAGCAGATCCTCGCGCGACTGGACGAGATGTTCCAGCTGCTATCCGGCAGCAGCCGCACCGCCCCGACTCGCCAGCAAACGCTGCGTGCGACGCTCGACTGGAGCTACGACCTGCTGACGCCGGGCGAGCAGGTTGTCTTCCGGCGGCTTTCGGTCTTCGCCAGTGGCTGCGACATCGAGGCAGCCGAAGCGGTCGGCGTTGGTGATGAGATCAACGCTGCCGTCGACCGGGACGAGGTCGTCGATCTCATCACCAGGCTGGTGGACAAGTCACTCATCGGTGTCCACCAACGCCCACCCACCGCGTGGTATCGCATGCTCGAGCCAGTGCGACAGTATGGCATTCAGCGGCTCACGGCAGCCGCCGAGATGGACGCCGCGCTTGCCAGACACGCCGCCTACTATCTCGACCTCGCGCTACGCGCCGAACCAGCGCTCAGCGGGCCGAGCCAGGTCGAATGGCTGGAGCGGCTGGAGGGTGAACGGGACAATCTCCGGAACGCGCTCCTCTGGGCAGCCGAGCACGGCGAGGCCGATATGGCACTGCGCATGGCAGTGGCGCTCTTCCATTTCTGGGAAGCTCGCGACTATCTGACCGAAGGTCGCGGGTGGCTGGAGCAGGCGATCCAGGCATCCCGGTCGAGCAACAGCGCCGAGTCGCGCGACCTTCGCGTGAAGGCGCTGCGTTGCGCCGGCCGGCTCGCACACCAGCAACGCGATCTGAGCGCGGCGGAGTCATTCCACTCGGAAAGCCTCGGCCTCGCGCGGGAACTGAATGACCAGCTCGGCATCGCGGCGGCATTGAGCGAGCTGGCGATGGAGGCTCGCCTCGCCGGGCGGCTGGAACAATCGACCGCGCTCGCCGAGGAGAGTCTGACCCTCTGCGACGAGATCGGGGATCACGCCACAACCGCCTACGCGCTCCTCGAAAGCGGAATCACCTGGAAAGACCGTGACGATCTTGCTCAGGCGCGTCAATATCTCAACGAAAGCCTGGCGATGTACCAGACGCTCGGCGATGTGCGGTTCATCGCCATCACCCAGGCGATGCTCGGGCTGACGGCCCTCAAAGCCAACGAGCCAGCCAGCGCCGAACAGCATCTACGGAGCGCAATTGCCGGCCACCATCGCCTTGGCAACCGCTGGTTTGTGATTTACGACCTGCAGTGGCTTGCCACCGCCATCCTCGCGCGCGGCGAACCGCGCCAGGCGGCGCTGCTCCTCGG
>CALMXF010000322.1 GCA_937870985.1 uncultured Chloroflexota bacterium | reverse complement strand
CGAGCCGTATGTCGAATCCCCTGGTGGGCAGCGCGCGGTCGCGTACTTCGACAAGAGCCGGATGGAGGTTACAAACCCATACGGCGACCAGAATAGCCCCTGGTACGTCACCAACGGCCTCCTCGTCGGCGAGATGGTGACCGGCCTGCTCCAGACGGGCGATGCGAAGTTCGAGCCACGCAACCCGGCGGCTGTCAATATCGCTGGCGATATCGACGATACGGTCGGCCCGATGTACAGCACATTCCGTGGGCTCCTGACCTCCCCGGCGCTGTTTCCCGGGCAGTCAGTAAATCAGCGAGTCGATCGCATGGGTAACGTCTGGGTAGACCCGAACATGGACTGGTACGGTGTCACTGCCGCCTATCTCGTCGAGGTTCCCAACCTCCGCCATACCGTTGCATCGCCATTCTGGGCCTTCATGAACTCGAGCGGGCTTGTGTTCGATGGCAACAGCACGACCTGGGCGCAGCTGTTCGAGAACCCGTTCTATGCCACCGGCTATCCGATCGCAGAGGCCTACTGGGCAACGGTCAAAGTCGGAGGCACCCAGCACGACGTCCTCATCCAGTGCTTCCAGCGTCGTTGCCTCACCTACACGCCGAGCAATCCCGACGGCTGGCAGGTCGAGGCCGGCAATGTCGGGCAGCACTACTACATCTGGCGTTACGGCCGTATGCCGTAGACCGGACTGGCAACCAGATCCTCGGAGAGCCGGGAGGAGCCGAAGACCTTCCGGCTTTCCGTCTATCCCGACGTGTATCATTCATGGTTGCGGTAGCCGGCGCCTCCGGCAGGTTAGCGATTCCGGAAAGTAGTCGATCTCATGTTGCGATGCCTGTGCACGTTGTCGTCTCGTCGCTCGATCGAGTGGTGGACCGGATATTCGTCCAGTCTGTAGGCCGAGGAGTTGACGTCCGCCGTCCTCCTTCTGGCCACACCTGAACCCCGGACCCCTTGTTCTGAACGACACCGACGCGAAAGGCAGGCTCTCAAGATGGCTTCCCACACCCAGCAGACGATTATTCTGGCGATCGACCTCGACGGCGTTCTCACCGAGCACCCGGCGGCGCTTGCCCAGGCCGCCAACGCCCACTTCAACCTCGTCCTTCCCGACTCGGCCTTCGTCGACTCGACCGGCCACGCCGTCTCGCTCGCCGTCCGCGAGTGGGTTTACGGACCGGATGGGCCAGCGACGCGGCTCTCCCCGAATCCACAGGCGCGCGAATTCCTCCGACGTGTCGTCGGCAAGCTTGGGCGTGAAAACGTCCAGATCGTCACCGCCCGTCCACCCGCGTCATTAGAGATGACGCTCGACTGGCTGCGAAAGCACGAGCTCGACTACTGCAATGTCATCATCGCCGACGATAAGGTCGCCGTCGCGCGTGAGCTGGGGGTGACCCACGCGATCGAGGACTCGATCCGCCACGCGCGCTCATATACCGCGGCCGGCGTCACCTGCTACTTCCTGCCGAACGGTCTCGGCGTCCAGCCGCGTGGGATCGATCACGCTGCGACCGACCTGGCCGACATCGCTGCGCGTTTGCTCGACGCCGCCGTCCACGCCACCGAAGCCGAACGGACAAAGGTCGTCATCAGCGACCAGATCGACGCTGGCGCCCGCGAGCGAATCGCCCGCGCCGCCGAGATCATCGACGTCGACGGAACGAACGTCGACGCGCTCCACGCAGCTATCGCTGACGCCGACGCGCTGATCGTCCGCTCGGAGACGCAGGTTGACGAGACAGTCTTTGCTTCCGCTCCACGACTGCGGGTCGTCGCGCGGGCTGGGGTCGGGGTCGACAACATCGACGTCGACGCCGCGACGCGAGCCGGTGTGCTGGTGCTGAACGCGCCCGGGGCGAACGCGACCTCGGCGGCCGAGC
>CALMXF010000321.1 GCA_937870985.1 uncultured Chloroflexota bacterium | reverse complement strand
CCGGACGCGTCGTGCTGGTGGTTAGCGTCGGCGCGGTGGCGATTCTCGGCGCGATCGTCACAGCGCTGCCCATCCTCGTGCCGTTCGACCGCTACGTTGCCGCCTACATGTCCTCGCCCGAGATGCTGCGCGAGGCGCTCTGGACGGTGAGCGGCTCGCCGATCGTCGTCGCGGCCCGCGATGTGCTCGACGGGCACGTTACGCTCGACATCGCGGCAATGCGCTACGGAGATGGACGCCTTGTGGTGGCATCCGTCGCGGCTGGGGCGCTGGGACTGGTGCTGCTGGTGTTTGCGGGTCTGCGGGTCATGCGCGAGGAAACCGGAGACGGACCTCGCTAGCTAGCGCCGAGAGATACGACAGCATTGTCGCGATGAACAGGATAATGCCCGCGTTCTCCAGTGTTTCCTCGACGCCGACCATCAGCCGGTAGGGCATGTTCTCGACGCCGTGCAGTGTGTCGTAACGCGCCTCGAAGCTCTCCATGACGAGAGCGCCAAACACGAAGACCGTCGCCGCGACGACGACGCGCCAGCGGGTGGCCGGCGGCAGATGAAACAGGAACCGTAGGTACGCGATCCCGACCAGCGCGACGAGTGCCGCCGCCGGGATCACCCAGGCGTAGGCGAGAAACCCGCCGGTGTCGAACATCGCGTGGAGCGTATACGACGTGTGGCCGTGAACATCCGCGGAATCATCGATCGACATGGCGAGAAAGATCAACGCCAGAACAACCCAGTGGCGGGCATAGCGGTCTCCGGAGGCGCGCTTGCCGGCGGCGATGATGGTGAGGACGCCGGACGCCAGCAGCAGAAGCGTTACCGAATACCAACTCGGGATCGACACCTCATCCCACATGTCAAACAGCACATAGAGATCGTTTGCGCCGAAGAACGTCAGGCCGAACACGTAGCGATTGAGCGATGTCAGCAGATGCGCGACGAGCAGGAGGCCGGCAGTGGCCGACAAGCCCCACACGAGCCGGTTTCGTGGGATCACCAGCGTCAGGTCGCCTGCCTCGACCCGCGCCTTCGCGTCGATTGTCACTGCTCCCCCCTTCCCCTCTGGCCTCGTAGATCGTAGCAGGGCGGGGGATGGGAGGACGGGGGGCGTGGCGGTGCAGGGTTCCTGGCTCTGTCCGCTTTTCAGTCATCCTGGGGCCGCAGTTGCGGCCCCAGGATGACTGATAAGCAGATTGGTGATCGAGAGCGACTACCCGGCCTGTTGC
>CALMXF010000320.1 GCA_937870985.1 uncultured Chloroflexota bacterium | reverse complement strand
CGGTCATTGACGGCGCAGGAACGCGCTGCTGTCCTGTGAGCGACATCTCCGCACCTGAAATGCATCGCATCTGCGGCGTCTTGTGGGGCGACTATCGAAATCGGAGATCCGGAACCGATGAGACAGCGTGGGGCTGGCGAGCTCAATCTGGCGCTTGGGTGTGGTTTCGCGGTGGCGCTGGTGGTGGCGATTGCCCTGATCGCCTATCTGTGGACGCTATGACCGTGCGGGGGGCTTGGTCCTGGCGCGCCAACGCCGAGCGACAACTTCGACGAATTGCCAACTGAACCGTTCGCACCCGAGGCAGAATAGCCCGGCCGCTTGCCAGCGAACAGGTTCATGTGGCTGTCTCAATCATCGGAGCGGGCGAGGTCGGATGTGACGACACCGTCACCGAGGGTGATGACACGATCGGCGAGATCGATCAGGACCGGGTCGTGGGTCGCGACGAGGGCAGTGACCCCTTCGCTGCGAACAAGCGCGCGAATCAGCGTCATGATGGTGCGGCCGGTTTGCGAGTCGAGCTGGCCGGTCGGCTCGTCGGCGATGAGAATCTCGGGAGAGTTCGCCAATGCTCGGGCGATCGCAACACGCTGCTGCTCACCGCCGGACAGCTCGTGCGGACGATGGCGGGCGCGGTCGCCGAGACCGACAAGCTCGAGAAGAACGCGAACGCGCTCCTCGCGCCGGGAGATCTGTGCCTGGGCGAGTCGAAGCGGCACCTCGACATTTTCGGCGGCTGTGAGAATCGGGATGAGACCGAACGCCTGGAAGATGAAGCCGATCCGATGACGTCGTAGCTCGATGAGCTCATTCTCCGGCAGCTCGGAGACAACCATGCCGTCGATCGACGCGAGACCCGAGCTCGGGCGATCGAGACCTCCGATAATGTTGAGGAGCGTGGTCTTGCCTGAACCCGACCGCCCCTGGATTGCGACAAGCTCGCCACGACCAACGGTCAGATCAACTCCCCGGAGCGCGTGCACCACAGAGTCACCCATCGGATAGTCGCGGGTCACACCCTCGACCCGGATGACGGGTTGGAGCACGTCGACACCCGCGCCGCGGCGACGCTCGGAGGACTGATGCCGCTCCGTGGAAGAACGCTCTTCGGCCGGGGTGACGAACGGCGACTGACTACTCGTGCGCTGCGTCGGCGGGCGCCAGCGTTCGTTCGGGTCGCTCACGAGCGGTCCTCCTGTTCGGCATGCGGACGATCCGGCCAGACACCGATGTGATCAGACTCCAGCTCAAGACGAACCCGGCGCTCCATCTCGAGCGTATCGACATAATCTCGGGGGAGCTGTAGCCGGCCGGCGCGGTCGAGGACGGCATATTCCTCGGCGATCACATGATGCTGACCTTCTTCGCCGACTTCAATGCGGCGGAGCGTCTCGCTGCTGGTGCGGCCATCGCGGATGGCGACCGTGCGGTTGACCTGCGTCGAGACGAGAGGGTCGTGGGTCACGACGACGACTGTGACACCGAGATGGACGCTGGCCGAGCGAAGAACCTCGAAGATCTGGTGAGATGTCGCGGTGTCCAGCTCGCCGGTCGGCTCGTCGGCGAGCAGCACCTCCGGGGCGTTCGCGAGCGCGACGGCAATGGCGACACGCTGTTGCTCGCCGCCAGAGAGCCGGTCCGGACGATGGCTGGCACGATCGGCGAGGCCGACGAGCGTCAGCAGCTCGGCAGAACGTTCGCGTCGGAGGGCCGAGGGCATGCCATCGAGAATCATCGGCAGCTCGACGTTTTCCTGTGCCGTGAGGTAGGGGAGGAGATTGCGGGCTGTTTGCTGCCAGACAAAGCCGATAACCTGACGTCGGTAGCGCGTGCGCTCGGTCTGGTCCATGTTCAGCAGGTCATATCCGGCGACAATGGCGCGGCCGGCCGAGGGGACGTCGAGACCGCCAAGGATGTTCAGCAACGTCGACTTGCCGCTGCCCGACGCGCCGACGATGGCAATCAGCTCACCGGGCGCGACCAGCAGGTCGAGTCCCTGAAGCGCAACGACCTCCAGCTCGGCGACCTTGTAGATCTTGACCAGATTGTCGCAGATGATCTGCGAACCACTGCCGAACTGCGGTCGCTCGGCGCGAGCCGCGCGCTCTGCCAGGGAACGAAAGTCGAGCGTGTCGGTCACTGATCCCCCAATCTGAGCACTTCGCCAAGGCTGATCTTACGCGCGAAGCGGGTGGTAAGTAGCACCGCCACGGCGGTGACGACGATGACGACGATCAGCAGCAGGACCACGGCGCCCCAGCTCACGTGAAGCTCCACTGGCAGGCCGGGGCCGGTGAACTCGATGAGGTTGAGGCCCGGGCTGATCAGCCAGGTCGAGGCGAGCCCAAGGATGACTCCTGCGGCGACACCGACGACGATGCCCGGCCCCTGCTCGACGGCGGTGAGGCCGAGTGATTGCCGGCTGGACAGGCCGAGCGTCCGGAGATAGGCCTGGTCGCGAGCGCGAGCCTTGCCGCGCAGGAGCATCGCAAAGGCGACAGCGACGCCAGCGTAGAGTGCCGTCACGATCAGGCCGAGGCGAAACCCAGTGGCAACCCCGGCGATGAGCGGGGCATCGTGGACCGCGTCGTAGGTTGCGGCGCGAGAGGTGAGATTCGCAGATTGCGACTGCTGTTCGAGGGTGTCTCGCAAGGTCTCGTCGATCGAGCGTGGGCCGCGGACGAACATATCGGTGTTGCGCACCGGGCGATCTGGATTGATTGCCGCGACGCTGGGCAACGGCGCAACGACGAAATCGCGATCGATCGGCAGTCCTGCGAAGCGTTCGCGAACTTCGACGACAACAAAGGTCGTTTCGCGGCTGAACAGGCTCATGCCGAACGTGTCACCGGGAGCCATTGTGCCGTTGCCGGCTTTCGTCGAGATGATCGCGGGGATCGGGTTCGTCGGCTGGCCGATATCGGCGCCGATCTGCTCACGCATCATGTCGATGGGCATGTGGGCGTCGGCTGGCGTACCGGCGGTGACCTCCTGAAGTCGGGCAGGCTCGACGAGCATCAGCTGGGCGATGCCGGAGCCGGGGACGCGGCCGGAGAAGAGCGCATCAGGGATGATGGAGGCGCGAGCAACTGCCTCAACCCCCGAGGCGGCCGTTGGATCGACGCCACGATAGAGATAGCCCGACAGGCCCGAGGTAATTCGATAATCGGCTCCGACCTGCTGCCATGATGAGGCGACCTGTCCGCGGTCGATCGTCGTCGTCAGAACGAGCGCAAATGTGGAGACCGCGAGGGCGAGCAGAAGGACGAGCACCGGCAAGCTGGTATCACCAGGCTGGCGACTCGCGCGACGGAAGCCGAGGACCGGGACGAGGTCGCGGCGAAGGCTGCTGAGCCAGGAAAGGAGACGCGCGGGAATCGCGTACAGTCGAATAGTTAGCAAACCGACAGCGAGGCCGAGAAGGATCGGGACAGCGGCCAGGTATGGGTCCATCGACGAGATTGCGCCGGTTGCCGACCCACCCGCGATTCCGCGACGGCGTAAGAGGTAAACGCCGGCAAGCGCAAGTGCAACGATGAGCGCCTCAAGGACGACGCGACGGGGAGTGATCCGCACGACGACGAGGTCATCCTGCTCCAGATCGCCAAGAGGCCGGCGCACGAGCCGAGACTGCGTATAGACCAGTAGCGAAACCATGACGACGGCGACGCTCGCCGCAGCAATGCCGGACCAGATACCGGCGCGCCCCCCTGCGAGGACAGCGGCGGCGAAATAGCCAAGCCCGGCGGGGGGAACGCTGACGAGGAATCCCTCGACGACCTGCGCGCCAAGGAGCTGGCGGGCCGAGGCGCCGCGGCCCCGAATCAGCCGTAATGCGTCCCGGCGACGATCGGCCGCGATACCCGCCACAAGCGCCAGAACCGCGACGGCAACGCCGATCAGGCCAACTGTTATCAGCGAGAGCACGGCCTGGGTGAGATTCCGTTGGCTGAGATAGTCACGAAGGATACGGGAGAGGCCGGTCGAGACGCCGATCTTGGTCGGATCGGCGAACACGGACCCGTATTGCGCGTCGAGCTTGCGAAGGTCGGCGGCGAGCTGATCGAACTGGCCGGCGTCGAGGCGGGCCGGATCGACGAAGTACCGCCAGGTGTATTGAAACGGAAGCGCATGTTGCGCCGGATCGGCGAGCAACGGGTAGGCGTCGGGAGCGAATAGCGCAGTGGCATAGATCTGGACGGTATTGCCGTCGTCGTACTCAATCGCGCGATCGAGCCGGGTGTCACTCAGCCAGTATTCCGCGGTGACATCGTTCAGCTGAATCAGCCCGACAACGCGGACAGCGATCGGCCGGAGCTGGTTGTAGGGCGAACGACGGACGACCGGGTCGTCTCGAGCAGGCTGGAGAACCAGGGTATCCCCGAGGGTGACGGCGATCTGGCGCGCCGTCTCGGGTGAGATGGCGATCTCGAACACCTGGGCATCGACGGGTTGGTCGTTGAACTGGGTCGGGACGGTTTCGTCGACGGCTTGCGGCATACGGCCATCTACGAGCGTGATGTGCTGATCGATGTCCTGCTGATAGCGCAGGGTGACAAAGCGTGGGAAGGGGAAGACCGGTTGGCCGGGCGTGTCGGCAACAGCGAAGCGGACGGTATCGACAACGAACGACGATGGGCTGGTGATGCGCTGGATCGACGGCGCCAGGCTCGCGCGAAACTCGTCGCCGGCCGCCGACACCGGCGCAAACACATCGGTTGATGGGCCAGGGGTGATCGAGCTGACCTGGCGGGCAACGACGTTGCGCGTGAGCGGCGAGGCGTGGTCGATGGCCCAGACGAGACCGTTGTCGGCCATGCGGTTGAACACTCGTGGGATAGCGGAGAAGACGAGGCTCGTCAACAGGACCGCGATCAGGACGACAAAGACCAGCTCGCGTTCGAATCGAAGACGCCGCAGTACTGCCTTGATGACATCGAGAGACAGCGGGGCAGTGGCGCCTCTGGTTGGGAGGTCGGCGCGCGCCATCGACTACTCCTCACCCAATCGCAGCAAGCCGCCGAGACCAATCCGCCGTAGGAGCAAACCGAGAACGGTTACGACGACAGCCAACAGCCCGACAACGGCCAGCTCGAGCAGAATGATCCAGCTCCACGGAATGACCACGATGATCCCTGGCACGATCTCACTTGCCGACTGAGTCAGCGTCACAAACGGGAGGATCAGCCAGGCGAGCCCGAGGCCCAGGATCGTTCCGCCGATGACACTGATCATCACCAATAGCCCATTTTCCAGCGAGAGCCAGCCACTGAGCTGCCGGGGGGAGAGGCCGAGGGCGCGGAGCAACGCAAACTCGGTCAGACGTTCGTGGGCAGAAACGGCGGCGCTGACAACGAACCCGACCGTCGCAAACAGAATTGCCGCGATGAACCCCACCGATAGCGCGCCGATGATGCCGAGGGCGACGGGGTCGGTCTGCAACGTCGTGGTGCGCTGGTCGCGGGATTGCAGCTTCCAGGTAAAGAACGGAGATGCATCGACGACACCAACGACAGCGCCGGACGAGCCCGGGCGGGTGGATAGCCACCACTCTTCGATGCCCGGTAGAAGGCCACCGTCCAGATAGGAGAGCGCCTGATAGGTCGGGAGGTCGACGATCAGAGCGGCGCGGTCGGCAGCAGTGGTCGGGAACGCATCGACGATTCCGGCAATAGTGACCTCCCGGCGCGTGCCGGCCAACTCGATCTGGACCGTGTCGCCAAGATGCGCCTCGGTCGCGGTAAGGAAGGCCGTGCTAACAACAACTGGGACGCCGGCCGGGGCGGAGGCCGCTCCGGGTCGGAACGAATAAACGAGCGGCAGCATGATGTTGCGCTCGACCGCGCCGGTGGCAATACGGGCGTCAACGCCCGGCTGGCTACCGGGCTCGATCGACGCCGCGACCGACAGACCGTTGAGGCGGCCCTGCGAAAAGACCCAGTCGCCGGGCGAACCGAGCCCGGCCGGAGACCACTCGTCGCCATCCAGCGACGGACTTGCCTCGATCGACTGAATCACGACCTCGCCCGTCCGCGCCGCGCCGCGCGGGACGATGGTCCGCACGTCGAAACTGACAACTGAGAGTGGCGCGGTCGGGGACGCGACTCGGCCATCCAGAAGTGGGTGGGCAAGTGACGCAGTCACCACCGTCGGCGTATCGCCTGGCGCGAGACTGCCGACATCGACGCGGTAGAGGGTCCCAGTTCCATCACGGAGGATGAGGGTGAGTGAAAAGGGAGGATCCTTGACCGGGTCAGCGGTCGCCGCCAGCGGATCGAGTCGGACCAGCACGGCGACCCGCACACGCTGGACATCGCCAGGCAGCGCAAGGGCCGGCAAGTCGGGCCGGCCGGCGACGAGCGATTGCATCAGCGCGGGGAATGTCGCCGCCGACAGATCGGGGCGGAACGCAACGACGGACGGGGCGATCGCAGCATCCAGCGCAATGATCTGACCCGTTCCAGCCGAACGGGACACAGACGCGATGTCGCGGACGACCGGCATTGCATGCTCGACTCCGTCGACCTGCGCATAGCCCGAGGCCAGGTTCCACTGCGGGATGGCGGTGCCGGTGCGTTGGTCAGGGGTGAGGCGAAGGTCCGCGCCAACTTGGAAGGCCGCCTGATCGACCTGTGAGCGACGCCACGTCTCGGTGTACGAGACGGCGAAGAGGCCGATCGTGAGAGCAAGGATGAGGAGGAGCGCGGCCCGCGCGTAGCGCAACGGCCGGCGGGAAACCTGCCAGGCCCCAAGCGAGGCGATCAGGCCACGGGTGCGCTTG
>CALMXF010000319.1 GCA_937870985.1 uncultured Chloroflexota bacterium | reverse complement strand
TCAGCAGCGTCTGCGCGCAGCCAGCCTGGAGCAGGTCGGGCCGCGCGCGCTGCTGGATGCCGACGATCGTCGCGACGCGGCGCAGGCGAATTGATGACAATCCGCGTCCTGCCGGACGTGGTCGTCGGGCGCATAGCGGCCGGCGAGGTGATCACCCGACCGCGCGCTGCTGTTCGCGAGCTTATCGACAACGCGCTCGATGCCGGGGCAACGCGGATAGAGATCGAGATTGTCGCCGGCGGATACGATCTGATCGCCGTCCATGACGACGGCGCAGGGATCGCGGCGGCCGACGCCGGCCTGCTCTTCACCCGGCACGCAACCAGCAAGCTGGACGGAATCGACGGTCTGGCGGCTATCCGGACGCTCGGGTTCCGCGGCGAGGCGCTGGCCAGTATGTCGGCTGTCGCGGACGTCGAGGTTCGCACGCGGCAGGTCGCCGAGACAGTCGGGTGGCGACGGACAAACAATGGCGAACAATCGCCACTCGCGCGCCGGGCGGGGACATCGGTGTCGGTGATGCGGCTGTTCTCGCGCTATCCGGTGCGCCGGGAGGGAGCGACACCGCTGGCGGAGGCTCGAGCCATCCGGAAGCTGGTGACTCATCTGGCGCTCGCGCGACCCGAGGTGAGCTGGACGATGCGGGTCGATGGACGGCTCACCGTCATGACGACCGGCGGTGGCCTTCGCCCCGTGATGGACGAACTGGACGAGCGAGCGGGCAGTGCGCCACTGATCGCCCTCGGCCCGATTGCTGCTGGCGAGGCACGGATCGCCGGGCTGATCAGCGGCCCATCCATGCACCTGAGCAGTCGGGCGGGGATCGTGCTGACGGTCAACGGCCGGCTCTGCGATGTGCCTGAGGTACGACGCGCGATTCAGATCGCCTATGCTGACATCCTTCCTCGCCATCGCTTTCCACACGCGATCGTGTCGATCGAGATTCCCCCGGAACGGGTGGACGCCAACATTCACCCCGCCAAGGAGCGCGTCGGAATCCATAACGTGGCGACGGTCGTCGGGCCGCTTCGCGCAGAATTGCGGGCGTTGCTGGGCCGTTCGTCACATCTGGTCAGTGGATACCGTTCGCTAGCGGTCGACCTTGGACGATTGCCGGGCGCAGGGTTCGCGGAGAATTCCACGCCGTACAAATCCGGTGGTTGGGAAAGACGGGAGGTCGCGGCTGGTTCGTTGCCGGGGCTGCGGGTCGTCGGGCAGATCGCCGACACGCTCATCATCTGCGAGGCGGAGATTGGCACGCTGCTGATCGACCAGCACCGCGCCCACGAGCGGGTGATCTACGAACAGCTCCTGGCCGGCGAGACGATCGAGCCGATCGAGCCACTTCGCCTGACAGTCCCGACACGGCTGCGGGCGGGGCTGGAGGAGAACGGCGACAACCTGAGGCGGGCAGGATGGCGTTGGGACGAATTCGGGCTCGACGATATTCTGGTCACCGGTTCGCCGGCCGGGCTGGCGCCGAACGCGCTGCCGGAGATCCTCGCGCTTCACGCGGCAGAGCCCGCGCACGATGTGCTGGCTGCGGCCGCCTGCCACGCAGCAATCCGCAAACGTCGACCACTGGACCCCGCGACTGCCGTCGCGCTACTGGGGGCGCTCACGTTGACACGCACGCCCACCACCTGCCCCCATGGCCAACCGATCGTCATCAATCTCGACCGCGATTTCCTTGAGCGACAGTTCGGTTGGAAGTAAGGGGCGCAGGGCACAGGACGAGGGTTTGTTGACGACGATATGACAGGCTGCTACGTTGCGCGAATATTGAGTATCGTAGCGACGAGGCGACGAAGAGAGGGAAACAATGGAGTTGACCGGGGTTCCGCGACGGATCGCGCGGGCGCAGGAGCTGATGAGCGAGCGCGACCTCGACTTCCTGTTCGTCGCGCCATCATCGGACATGATCTACATGTTCGATGGGCCGTCGCATGCAAGCGAACGGTTGGCGCTCGTGATGATCCCGAGAGACGGCAAGCCACAGGTGGTCGCGCCGCAACTGGAGTATTCGCGATTCGCTGACAAGGCCGATATCGCCCAGATACATACGTGGCCCGAGACCGCGCAGCCGGTCGATCTGGTGGCCGAGCTACTCAGCGGCGTCGATCGGCCACGGGTCGCAGTCAGCGACACGATGTGGAGCGTCTTCCTGGTGCGCATGCTGGAGGCAATTCCGGATGCTCAATGGAGCAGCGCGACACCGATCATCCGCGAGCTGCGGATGGTGAAGGACGAATCCGAGATCGAGAAGCTTCGCGTCGCCGGGGTGGCAGCGGACCGGGCCTGGGACGAATTCGCGACAACTGCGAGCATCATCGGCAAGACCGAGCGCGAAGCCGCGATGATACTGACCGAGCTCCGCCGCAAGCACGGGCTGGACGTCACAGGTATCGGGATCTGTGCCAGCGGCCCGAACGGCGCCAACCCCCATCACTCGACTGGTGATCGCATTCTCCAGAAGGGCGACGCGGTCGTCTTCGACTTTGGCGGAACCATCGACAACTATCACGCCGACGTGACCCGAACGGCGCATCTCGGCGAGCCATCTGACGAATACCGCAAGGTCTATGAGATCGTCCTACGAGCCAACAGGGTCGCGCTCGGCGAGTTCCGGCTGGGCAACACGTGCCAGGACGTCGACCGCGCGGCGCGAAAGGTCATCACCGACGCTGGCTATGGCGAGTATTTCATCCACCGAGTCGGGCACGGGCTGGGACTCGACGGCCACGAAGAGCCGTATCTCGTCGAAGGCAACGACCTCCCGCTTCAGGTCGGTATGGTGTTTAGCGACGAGCCGGGCGTCTATCTGCCCGGCAAGTTCGGGATTCGGGTCGAGGATGCCGTCGCGGTCCGCGAGAGCGGCGGCGAGCTACTGAATCACTGCAACCGCGAGCTGACAGTGATGTCTTAGCAAGAGCTGGATCAAGAGGGCCACATTGACGATCTGCGGCGTATATATCGTTAGCGGCGAAGTGCGCGTCGAGGCTGCGTGAGCCGGCAATTGCCGTCGAATGCGTCAACTAGGTATCGTTACAGTGTCTGTGCCAGACGAATGCCTCGGTGTGAACCACGCAGGCGGTTGTTTCTACGTTGGTATGGGGGAGAACCACGATGACTGACTGGACGGAATCAGCTCTCGGCCGCCGGCTCTCGCGGCGGATATTCCTCGGCGCCACGGCTGGAACAGCCGCGGCAGGGCTACTGGCTGCATGCGGCGGAAGCAGCACGGAGAAGACCGCGACGACCGCTTCGGGCGGCGCGACATCGCCGGCCGGAGCCGCAACGCAACCCGCTGGCGGAGCAA
>CALMXF010000318.1 GCA_937870985.1 uncultured Chloroflexota bacterium | reverse complement strand
AGGCGACCTGGCCGGCCGGCTGGAGGCGCTCGGGGCCGAGGTTATCGAGCTGCCAGTAATCGAGATCCAGCCGCTCCCCCCCGCTGGCCTCGACGCGGGCTTGCGCCAGCTTGCGAGCTTCGACTGGCTGGTGCTGACAAGCTCGAACGGCGTGGACGTGCTGCTTGACCGCGCCCGGGCGCTCGAGATCACGCTCGATGGTTCGCGTGGGCTGAAGGTCGCTGCGATCGGTGAGGCAACTGCTGGCAGGTTGACGGCCGCGGGTGTCCCGGTGCATCTCGTTCCGCCACGCGCTATCGCAGAATCGTTGCTGGAAGCGCTCGTCGCGCAAGGTGTTGCCGGCCGGCAGGTGCTCCTGCCGGTGGCCGAAGGGGCGCGGCAGGTTCTCCCGGAGGGCCTGCGCGCAGCAGGCGCGATGGTCGAAGTGATTGACACATACCGAACAGTCCGACCGGCTGGCGCTGCCGCCGAGACAGTAGGCGCAATCCGCGAGGGAAGCGTCGATATGATGACCATCGCGTCGTCATCGGCGGCCCGGAATCTCGCTGAGATCGTCGGCCTGCCTCTGGCGAAGAGCATTATCGTTGCGTCGATTGGGCCGATAACGAGCCAGGCAGCGCGTGAACTCGGCCTCAGAGTCGATGTCGAGGCTGCCGACCATTCGATCGCGGGACTCGTCGATGCGGTGGTTGCGTGCGCGGCGGGCCGCGCGACAGAGTGAGGAGCTACTTGATGTCACAATCTGGCGGGGCGCTGCCTGATTTTCGCCGGTATCGACGTCTCCGCCAGTCTGAAGGGCTGCGTCGCTTCGCGCGTGAGACCATCCTGCATCCTGGTGATTTCGTCTACCCATTGTTCGTCACGTTCGGCAGGGGTGTCCGACGTGAGGTGTCCTCGATGCCTGATGTCTTTCAGCTCTCGATCGACCAGCTCGAACGCGAGGCGAATGTGCTGTTGGATCTCGGGATCGGAAGTGTCATTCTCTTCGGCATTCCCGAGGTGAAGGATCTTGACGCCTCCGATGCATACGACCCCGATGGAGTCGTCCAGCAGGCGATCAGAGAACTGAAACGAATTGCCCCGAATCTCGTCGTCATCGGCGATGTCTGCTGCTGCGAGTACACGTCCCACGGTCACTGTGGGATTCTGGACGGCGAGATCGTTGATAACGACCGGACGTTGGCGCTGTTGGCCCGGACGGCCGTCGCGCAGGCCCACGCGGGCGTTGATATCGTCGCGCCGTCGGACATGATGGATGGCCGGGTGCGTGTGATCCGCGAGGCGCTTGACGGGGCCGGCTACGTCAACCTGCCGATTCTCTCTTATTCGGCAAAGTACGCTTCTGGCTTTTACGGTCCATTTCGCGACGCCGCAGATTCCACGCCGGAATTTGGCGATCGGCGCAGCCATCAGATGGACCCGGCAAATGTCCGCGAAGCCTATCTGGAGATCGCGGCCGACATCGACGAGGGCGCAGATGCGATCATCGTGAAGCCCGCCATGCCATATCTCGATGTTATCGCTGGAGCACGTGAGCGGTTCGATGTTCCGATTGCCGCCTACAACGTCAGCGGCGAGTACGCGATGGTTCGCGCCGCTGGCCGGGCGGGCTGGATCGATGAACGCCGGGTGACGATGGAGCTGTTGACCTCGATCCGCCGGGCCGGCGCCAGTCAGATCATCACCTACCACGCCAAATCCGCCGCCGGTTGGCTCCGTGAGGAGTATGGCGCCACACTGACGGCTCGATCTTCACCCGTGGTTGGTGTGAGCCAGGGCACGCCCGCCGGAGGCGTACAATCAGATTGAAGCGTCGTCCCGAAACCGGACACGGCGTGGCTCAGAGGACACCAGGTGACGACGGGGGGAATCGTGCAGTTCTATCTCAAATCGGACAAGATCGACCCGGCAGCCGAGATTGGCGAGGTCGAGGGTCGGCAGATTCTGAAGCGCCTACGGCAGGCAGGCCGAAAGGTTGTCGATATCTACGCCCTCGAAGCCGATGGCAAGATCGATAGATACCAGGAGCGCACGCGTCGCAAGCTCGGCTCGAATGCGATCGCCTCGCGGACGTGGCTGTGCGAGACAGCCGAGGGCGAAGAGTGGGCCAACGGTCGCTATGTCCCGGAACCAATCGAGGCGATCGACGAGACCGAGCCGACTCCACTGGCGGTTGTGCTGGTGCTCAGCGGGGCTGAATCGATGCCGGAGACGATCGTCGAGCAGCTTCAGGGTCTCCCGATCGGTTGACCGACGCCAGGAATCCGATGAAGCCCGCTTCGTGCGGGCTTTCGTTTTGCCCGTCGCGCGTGCGATGATCCTCGTGGCATCAGCCGGACAGGGGGGACTTGATGGAATACCGTCAACTTGGTCGCAGTGGCGCGATGGTGTCGGCTCTCGGACTTGGTGGCAATACATTCGGCCGCGCGTGTGACGCCGCAATGACCGCTGCGATTGTGGATCGAGCCCTGAGCATCGGGATCAACCACTTCGACACCGCCGATATGTATGGCGGTACCCGGTCAGAGGAGTATCTCGGCGCAGCGCTTCGTGGCCGGCGTAGCGACGCGATCATCGCGACGAAAACAGGCTACCCACTCGGTGAGGGGCCGAACGACGAAGGCCTCTCGCGGCGGCGAATCATCGCCAGTTGCGAGGCGAGCCTGCGGCGACTTCAGACTGACTACGTCGATGTCTATTATCTGCATCTTCCGGATCCTCGCACCGATATCGAGGAGAGCCTGCAGGCGTTGGACGACCTCGTTCGACAGGGTAAGGTCCGCTACGCGGCGTGCTCGAACTACACCGGCTGGGAGATAGCTCGACTTTGTGAGCGCGCGATGGCACACGGGTGGGCTGTTCCGGTCCTCACCCAGTCGCACTACAACATGTTCTCGCGCGAGACAGGTCGGGACATTGCTACGGCCGCAGCGGCCTATGGCATGGGGATCGTGCCGTATTCACCGCTGGCCGGCGGGCTTCTGACCGGGAAGTACCGTTCTGTCAGCGATGCCCAGCCCGGGACCCGCGCCTGGAACAACCCGCGGTTCGAGACGCTCCTCGGCACGGATGTGCTCGATGTCGTCGCTGCCTTGCGGGAGTTCGCTGCGCGTTACGACCGCACCGTCGGAGATCTGGCCGTCGCGTGGTTGCTGAATCAACCTGCCGTTTCCTCGGTGATAACCGGAGTGACCAGCCCAGAGCAGGTGGAGACGAACGCTCGGGCGGTCGGCTGGATGTTCGACGAGACGGAGTTGGCTGATCTTGCCGGGATTCTGGCCGGTGTTCCCGAAGGATTGGATCGTTAGGGTGAGCCACGACGATGTGGAGATGGACTCGGGGTTGAATCGGATCGAGGCATTTCGCGCGCGACGCGCTCGTCAGAATGAGCGTGTCTTCGAGATCGACCACCTCGGCATCCGACGATTCTTTCGTCTGGATAGCGCCGCCTACGAGCCCGGAGCACTCGACGCGCGGACGAAGGATCTGATGGGGTTGGTTGCGTCGGCAGTGTTGCGCTGCGACGACTGCGTGGACTATCACCTCGACCAGTGTATTGACGCGGGCGTGACTGATGACGAGCTTTACGACGCGCTGAACGTCGCCCTTGTTGTTGGCGGAAGCATCGTCATCCCGCATCTGCGCCACGCTGTCGAGTCGATCGACCTGATTCGGGCTAGCGACGAGGCGCGTTGATTCGCCAGGTCAATCGATGGCCGGCACGATATCCGGACTTTCCACGACCGTTGCTGTGGCCGGCCGTGACGCAGCGCGGACAAAGTAGGCATAGAACAACACCATCGCCAGCGACATGAACACGATGTATGCGCCGAACACGACGTTGTAGCCGCGGCTGACGATCAACCCACCTGCGATGAAGCTGGAGAGTGACCAGCCGAGACTCCATGCGCCCGATCGAAGGCTGAATACCGATGCTCGCGCGCGGGCAGGAAGAATGTCCGAGATGTACGTGCTATCGATCGGCCATGCCATGTTGATCGAGGTCGTCCGAAGCATGTGCGCGACGATCGCGACTGGCAGGGCCGGGGTTAGCATCAACAGCATATAGAACGGAACCGGCGCGAGTCGGACGATGACGACTGCCCGCAGGGGCCCCAACCGTTGCGCGACCATCGGGGACATCAGCCCGACGAACGCTGCCATCAAGCCCGCCGCCGAAAAGATCAATCCGATCTGGCCGGCGCTGGCCCCTTGTCGCTCCAGGAAGACGTTGTAGAACGGAAACAACGCCCCGGCGCCAAGGCTCATGAGCCCGCCAACGGCAATGAAAACCATCATGTGCCGGCGGATGATCCGTTGGTCGGTAATAACTTGCGATCCGTGGCCGGCCTCCTCATCGTCGTTCGGAATGGCCCGTTTTCGTTCGGCGCTCATCATGAGGAGCGGGATAATCGCCAGCCCGGCAAACGCGAGTCCGACCAGAAGCGTGTAGCGATACGCTTCCGGGCTCTGGGCAGGGATAGAGGAGAACAGACTCAGCGAGCGTGGCATCCACCCACCGAGCAGACTCCCGAATGTCATCGAGAGCGAGTTCAGCGAGAAGGCAAGCGCAGCGACATGGTGGCGTTCGTGGCTGCGGGTGAGCTCGACGATGAATGGCATTGTGGGAACGAACAGGAACGCCGTCCCGGCGCCGCTGAGACCGGCGAACACGAGCAGTAGCGTCGGGTCGGTGATCAGACAGGCGAAGACCGACGTGACGAGGAAGATAACCAGACCGAAGGATACCGTTCGCCAGACGCCCAGCCGGTTGATCAACATTCCCATCGCCAGGGCGACAAACGCCATGACGAGGGTGTTCACTGAGTTCCAACGACCGATGAAGTCCTCTTCGTGTCCGAGCTGGATGAGGTACAGGTTGAAGATGAGCGTGAAGACGCCGATGCCGACGTTGGAGATGAGACTGTACAGAAGAAACAGCTTGATATCGCGGCTATGCGCTTTGATGCCGCGAATGTAAGCGCTCACATCTCTCCTGCCTCACTCGACTAGATTGAAGCGGATTATAGCCGGAGGGGCGACCAAGCGCATGGGTCGCGCCTATGTTGCCGGCCGGAAATCTTCGAGATGCAGCTCCAGGTTGTCCCGGCCATTCCAGGTGTCGCGTCGGATCCGGGTGACGATGTCGATCTTCGGGGTGTTCGTAAGCTCTGCCAGGCGGTCGCCGGCGTTGAAGAAGACGGCTTTGTGCGAACGGTTGCGGTCGTCGGTGACGTGAAGAAGGAGGTGTCGACCGTCGTTGGATGCACGGGCGGAGCGGTGCCCGACGCCACGGACGAGGATCCGTGGCTCTTCGTTGCCCGCGCCGAACGGCTCGAGACGCTGCAGCAGATCGACGGTTCCAAGGTCGAGATCGTTTGCGATGGTCTCCGCGTCGATAACGATCTCACGCTCTGGCAGCCGACCGCGGCAAAGATCCAGAACCGTGGCATTGAGCTCGTCGGTGAACTTCCCGAGCACTTCGTAGCGCATCGACAGACCCGCCGCCGCCGCGTGTCCCCCAAATCGGTCCAGAAGGTCCTGACTGGCGCTGATCGCATCGACGATGTCGACTCCTGGCACCGAACGGGCCGACCCGCGGACGATCTCACCATCGCGTTCCAGGACGATCGTCGGCCGATAGTACTGGTCGACGAGGCGACTGGCGACAAGTCCGACGATGCCGTTGCTCCAGCCTTCGCCAGCGACGACGATCGCGGGGTCAGTCGGCCTCCAGCCGCTCGCGCGGAGCTGCTCCTCCGCTTCCCGAAGCACTCGTGTCGTCTCGCTTCGACGATGCTCGTTCAAAGCATTGAGCTGCGCCGCGAGAGGCGTGGCAGTTGTTTCGTCGTCTGCCAATAACAGATCGAGCGCCAGTGTCGGGTCGTCGATCCGGCCGGCAGCGTTGATCCGCGGCCCGATGGTAAATCCGATGTGCCAACTCGACAGATCTGCCTGTGGCACCCCCGCGTTGGCGCACAACGCAATGATCCCGGGCAGTAGCCAGCGGCGCAGCTTGGATATTCCACGGGCTACCAGGATGCGATTCTCTCCGCGCAGGCTTACGACATCGGCAACGCTGCCGAGCGCGACGTACGGCAGATACATCTGAGCGTCATCGTCACCGAGCAACAATCGAATCAGCATGTAGGTGACACCGACGGCGGCCAGGTCAGCGAATGGGTACGCGTTATCCGGTCTCCGAGGGGAGATGAACGCGACGCCATCCGGCAGCGCGCCACTGTAGTGATGATGGTCGATGACGATCGCGTCGATTCCGTGATCGAGGAGTGTCTGGAGCTCGATAGGGCTGCTGCTTCCGCAATCCACCGTTACGACCAGGTCCGGCTGCTCGGCGAGGATGCGATCGACGGCTCGCGCTGTGAGCCCATACCCATCGCGGATTCGGTGCGGGATCAGTGGGATCGGAGCCGCGCCAAGACGTCGGAGCACGCGAACCAGCATCGCAGTCGATGTCAGCCCATCGACATCGTAATCGCCGAAGACAACGATGCGTCTTCCGTCTGCGATGGCGTCGCGCAATCGCTGAGCCGCGTCTTCTGCATCGGGGAGGAGACGCGCATCCGCGAGTGTCCCGCGGCTCGGGGTCAGAAAGCGGGTCGCCTCTTCCGTCGTCGAAATGCCGCGGGAACGAAGGATAGCGGACAGCAGTGGATGGTCAACGAGGTTCGGGCCAGGGTGACCGGTCAGATGATCGACGTTCCAGCGTGTCGTCACCGCAGGAGCGTCTTCGTTACTCTGGCCCATTCTGTGCCCGTTCGTCGGTCGCGGGAGGTTGTCGCAGGATCTGGATCGTCTCGGCCAGGTCCGCGCCGAGATAGTGCTCCTCGTCGTTAACAACCAGCCGTAATGGACCGGCGAATGGGAGCCGCTCCAGGAGTCGCACCGTTGCCTCCGGGTAGAGGCCGATCGAACCGAGGTAACGGAGCTTGTCAGGATCATCGTCGGCAACGCGGCTGACCCTGGCTGATTCGCCGACAGCGAGGGCCGTCAACCGATCGAGAGCAATTGCGGGCACAGCGCCTTCGATGCTGGGGATTGGGTCGCCATGTGGATCTGTCGTTGGGAATCCGAGCGCGGCGTCGATTCGGGCCTCGAATTCCTCCGAGATCGTGTGCTCGAGCCGCTCGGCCTCTTCGTGGACTTCGTCCCAGGAGTATCCGAGCGCCTCGGCGAGGTAGAGCTCGAGCAACCGATGATGGCGGACGACTTCGAGCGCCGCTTTCTGGCCGGCAGGTGTCAGGCGAACCGAGTGGTATCGCTGGTGGTCGACGAGATGGAGCTCGGCTAACCGCTTGATCATCCCGGTGACAGACGGAGCCGCCACGGCCAGCCGTTCGGCTATAGCCTGTGTCGTCGCCCGTTGGCCGTCTTCAGACAGGCGGTAGATAGTCTTGAGGTAATCCTCCATCGCTGGAGTGATCGTGACCACGTTGTCACCTGCCTTGCTTATGCCGAGACGGCGAGCGCTGATGTGCGGATGTTGAGCGTGGCCCGTGTCGAGATCAGTCGTCCTCGCCCAGGATCCGCCAGAACAATACTGTTTCGGCGACCAGGATCAGCGCAGTGACGACTGCCGAACCGACGCACCACTGGCATATCGCCTTGATAACCCAGATCTCCAGATACGTCAGATAGAGAGCATAGGCGAAGCCGGCCAGCGCGATGGCCCAAGCTGCCATCGTTGCCTGTCGATAGCTCATCGGCAGCCAGTTGTGAAGACGGCCGGCCGCCAACAATCCCATGACGATGTACATCCCGACGCCGAGAATCGCGATCGGCACCGGTCCGATTGTCGCGTACGCGCTCTTCTGGACTGTTCCGCAGTTTCCCACTGCGCACACGAGGACACTCTCGTTGTAGTGGGCCCAGGTCAGATATCCCGCGATCGCCGCGCCGATAACGCTCAGAATGATGACGGTCCCGAGGATTCGGGACCGTCCATCTTCGGTCGTGCTACTTGCTGAGTTCCGCGTCAATGCGCTGCTGGAGTTGCTCAAAGGTCTGATATCCAGTCACTTGCTCGCCGTTGACGTAGAAGGTAGGCGTCGAATTGACCCCGAGCTTGATCGCCTCGTCGTAGCTCGCTCGCACCGCGTCGAGGTGGGTGTCATTCTTCAGGCAGGATGAGAATGTCGCGCTGTCCAGGCCGATCTGCTCTGCCATCTGAGTAAGGCGATCTTGTGTAAACGCGCCCTGATTCTCACCATTGTGGTTGGCGAAGATCGTCTTGTGCATGGTGTAGCCCTGGCCCTGGTCCATCGCGCACCGCGCTGCCTCGGCTGCTCGCACTGACTCGCGCCCCGTGCCATTGCGGAAGTACTGGTCGAGGAATGGGAAATCGCGAAACTCGAGATAGACCTTGCCGGTATTGACGTACTGCTCGATGAGCTTCGGCTCTTCGTTATTCGACCACTCGGCGCAAACCGGGCACTGGTAGTCGAACCACTCCTGGATCTTGACTGGCGCGTTCGGATCGCCGATGGCCAGAACCCCACTGCCCTGCTGACCGGCAGCAGGCGAGCCTTCCGGCGATGCGTTCGGCGACGCGACGGAGCCGGATGAGCCCGGCGTCGCAACATCCGTGATCCCCGTCGGAACGACGATCGGAGTGTCGATGCCTTTGTCACGGAACGTGTTCACCAGAACAAGCGTGACAACGACGAGAATGGCGACAAGTGCCCCGCCGCCAATGAACATCATGCGTCGTCGCTTTTTCGCCTGTTCGGCCTGGATCGCGCGCTGAGCGCGGCGCGATTGCGCGCGCGTCTCGGCGTTCGCCCCGTTTTCGGCCTGCGGCCGAGTCTTGCCCTTGCTGCTTCTGCGTTTCGGAGTGTTTGACGACACGGCGGACGGTCTCACCCTTCATCAGCCCGGCTGCGCCCTGCAGAGAATCGCGTCTCGCAACGTTATCAACGTCCGAGTGAACACGAGCTCCGTGGCCGCGCGGTCAACGGTCGCCTATAGTCAGGCTCACTGAAGGAGGAGTATGCCAAAACGAGCGATAACAGGTGGTGTTGTTGGCGTGTTCTTTCTTGGCGTCGCCGTCTGGGCCTACGCGCGGCATGTCGCGCCGCGCTGGCTGGAAGCAGTGCGGTTGCGCGTGGCGGTCCCGGCGCTCCCATCCGATTGGGAGGGTGTGCGAATTGCGCACCTGACGGACTTCCATGTCGGCGGGCGTGGTGTGCGTCTTGACATGCTCTGGCGCGCTCGCCGGATCGCCGAGGCGTTCGGCCCCGACATCATTGCTCTTACTGGGGATTTCTACGATCGCGGCCGGCCAGTGCCCGACGGTGGACTCTTCGTCGGGTGGCCAGATTCCGCGGTTGTCGTCGGTGTTCTCGGTAACCACGACAATCGAGGGAGCGCGGAAGACCAGAAGACTTTGCGTGAGCGGCTTGCCGCTGGCGGCGTTCACGTCCTCAAGAATGATGCGGTCGTGATCCCTCTGCGCGAACGATGCGCGTGGATCGTCGGGGTTGACGATCCGTTCACCTTTCGAGCGGATATCACGACGGCGATCACAGCGATGCCGAGCAATGCGGAGGCGCTGTTGCTTCTCGCCCATTCGCCAGCTATCGCGAACGATCTCCCGATTGGTCGCGCGCGACTTGTTTTCAGCGGGCACACACACGGTGGGCAGATCCGAGTGCTGCCATCGGGCCGTGTGCCGTTCGCCGGCATGCTGCGGCGAATGGCGCACGAGCCGCCGGGCAACGATCCCGTGTTCTACCGTGGTGTCCGCTGGCTTCGAGGCAGCCTGGTTGTCGTCTCGAACGGCCTCGGGATGTCGGAGCTGCCGCTCCGGTTTCTGACTCGGCCGCAGGTCGTGTTGATCGAGATTGTCCGCGGACCGGAGAATGGGGCGTCTTGTGACGAAGCGGCGCGCTACGTGACGCGGCTGGACCCACCATCAAGGCTGCTGCGCTGGCTGTCCTGAGCGTCGCGCGAGTCACCACAGAGATCGCTCGCTACGGGGGTGGGCTAGTTGACGCGCGCGACGAGCGCATCGACGAGCGCCTCGAGCTTCCTGCGGGCGTCGTTGTCGGGTAGCGACCCCCTGAGTAGCTCGAGTGCCTGGTCGTGCCAACCCTGCACTCGATCCTGCACCGCCGCCTCAATGTCATGTTTCGCGAGCATGGTGACGATCCGTTCGATGCCGGCATGGCTGATTTCATCCTGCGCGTAGAGCGCGTCGATCTCCTCCAGCTCATCGGGTGATGCGCACTCACGAAGCAGAAGGACTGGCAACGACTTCTTTCGACGGCGAATATCATCAGCCCGCGCCTTGCCGGTCTGCGAAGTCGCGCCCCAGATGCCGAGGATGTCGTCGCGGAGCTGGAAGCCGATGCCAAGCGCGAAACCCGCGTCTCCAGCCAATCGTGATTGCTCCGCAGTTGCCCCGGCAATCGTGGCCCCGGCCCAGCACGCGCAGCGGCAAATCTCCGCTGACTTGCCACCGATCATCACCATATATTCATCGGCCGTGACGTCGGAGCGCGACTCGAAGCCGAGGTCGAGAACCTGACCCTCGACGATGCGAAGCGTCGTTTGATGGAGCGCCTCAGTCAGCGGCAGAACGCGCTCGGCCGGCGCGCCGGCGTTCGACGCTCGCAAAACGGCGAGATGGGAGATGGCGAACATCGCATCGCCAGCGTTGATTGCCTGGGCAACCCCCCAGAGCGACCACACCGTCGGCCGGTGGCGTCTGAGTGGGCTGTGATCCTGGATGTCGTCGTGGAGTAGCGTAAAGTTATGCAACAACTCAATACCTGCGGCTACGGGCATGGCATCGTCGGCGCGACCTCCCGCGGCATTGCAGGACAGCACGCACAACAACGGCCGCATGCGTTTGCCTGAGTCGCTGCGGACAGGCTGGAACGACGCATCGGCGAATCCCAGATGGTAGCGCATGACATCGTAGATCGACAGCGCCGCTGGCTGGAGCGGCGGCGCAGCTCGTTCGGCCTCGGCAAGCGTCGCCAGGATCTCGTCGTCAAGCATCTCCAGCAGAGGGCGCGACGGTGACGGATCGAACAGCGGGATTCGCCTTTCCAGCAGCCGTGTTCGCGGCCGCGATTGAAGGCCACATCCAGCGCGGGGCATACTATAGCACGGTAGGTCTGGCGGCCCGACGACGATACTCGCGGACGTCTCGCGCCGATTCAGGGTGTCGAATATGTCCGTCCGCCTACCGGCTCGGCTCGGTGTCGATCGCGTCTGATCCGATGCGGCGCTGGGCTATCGCTTACAGAAGGCAGGTTCGCAGACGATGTTCTTCTTCGATCCACTGTATTTCGTGTTCATGTTGCCGGCAATCGCCCTGGTGATGTTCGCGCAGTACCGTGTCAAAAGCACATTCCAGAAGTACTCCCAGGTTCAGACGAACCAGGGGATTACCGGCGCTCAGGCGGCCGCGGAGATTCTGCGATCGAACGGCATCACTGATGTCCAGATCGAGCGTATCCAGGGGTCATTGAGCGACCACTACGATCCACGCAGCAAGGTCCTGCGTCTGTCCGAGCCGGTTTACGGCAGTAAGTCGGTGGCGGCAGTCGGTGTTGCGGCACACGAGTGTGGCCATGCGTTGCAGCATGCACAGGGCTATGCGCCGCTTGCGATGCGGAGCGCGATCGTGCCAGTGGCAAACATCGGCAGCATGATCGGCCCGATCATGCTGATCGCCGGGATTGTCATCGGGCTGACACAGCTTGCATGGATCGGCATCGCGTTTTTCGCTGCCGGCACGGTGTTTGCACTCGTCACTCTGCCGGTCGAGTTCAACGCATCGGCGCGTGCGATGCAACAGCTGTCGACGATCGGCATCTTCGACCGCACTGAATACGCGCAGGGTCGCAAGGTGTTGAACGCGGCGGCTCTGACCTATGTTGCCGGGTTCGCGGCAGCGCTGCTGCAGTTGCTCTACTACATCTCCCTCGTCAGCGGTGCGCGGGGTCGAGACTAATCCACGCATGTCCGAATCGGATCTTCGGGCGGCTCTCCTTGGGCCGCCCATTGTCATTCTCTGGCCAGGGCTGCAAGCGCGGTGGTGAGTGCTATGCCTGATTGCGTCGGATTGCTTCGTTCGACGCTGATAACGTCGCAACTGTTGAAGTGGGCGAAATCGCGGAGTGTCGACGCCAGCGACCGATAGAATCGCTCATCGGCCTGTTTCTCGAACCACGGCTCGAGATGGAGGACGCGGATAAGCAATTGTCGTGACGCGCGATCCGCCTTCGGGTCGAGACGACCGACGAGGCGATCCCGATACAGGATCGGCAGGCTGAAATACCCGTAGCGCCGTTTCGGCGCGGGGGTATACGCCTCAAGCATGAGCTCAAAGTCGAACAACCCTGCCGTTCGCCGTCGATCCCAGACGAGGCTATCGAACGGGGAAAGGAGCGTTGTTCGGCTTAGGGGGATCCGCCGGCCCGCGAGATCCGCCCAGACGAATGCGTCTTCATCCCAGCCCCGCACCCTGGCCGGAACGGCCACTCCTCGATCGACGAGTCCGTCGATCACGCGGCGTGCGGTGCTATTCGGTAACGCGGAGCTGCCCCAACTCTTGCGAAAGTAGTCGGGAAGCCACCGAGCGGTTGTAATACCCATTGCTCGGAGCGCGGCCGCGCCGAGTGCCTGTTCCTCTTCCTCCACTGAGGGCAGGCCTTCGTCACTCCATTCAGGGTAGACGCGCTCGGTGAGGTCGTACCAGCGCTGAAACTTCTCACGCCGATCGATCATGAGCTTGCCCATTGTCCAGAGCATATCCAGAGCAAGGTTGGTTGGCTTGTTGCCATACCAGGCCCATGGCTCGGCTCTGGAGCTGCCCTCCGGCGCCGCAAATGTGCTGCTGGACGCAGCCCCGTGTTCGGTGATGTGTGCGACGACATGGTCGAGCACGTCGGCGTTCTCGAGAATCCACCGACGCCCCTTTGCGCTCCACCCGTCACCTTCGGGGCTCGTGCGTTCGAGCATCGCCCGACGGAAATACGGGAAGAGCTCGATCGGAACGAACGCCGCAGCATGAGCCCAGTATTCGAACAGGACGCGGTCGGGATGGAACAGCTCATTGAGCCACTCCGGCGGGTGGTTACCGAGCCTGCTCCAGAGCACGATATGGTGACTACGCGCGATGACGCTGATTGAGTCGATCTGGAGGGCGCCAAGTTGCCGAATCGTCTCCCTCATTCGCTGTTTCGTGGGGCGTCCGGGCGGCGGGCCGGCGAGTTGCTGCGCGCCAATTGCCAGCCGTCGGGCATCGCGAAGGGAGAGATCGAGCACCGTCTGAACCTCCTGGCGGGTGGTTGTCCGACCGTATGACAGACGGGCAGCATAGCATGAATACGAACGTTTGTGCTAGTGGGGTATCCAGTCGCCGGTAGCCTGGCTGAGCACCCGGGCCAGCTTCGACTGGCCCGACGGGCGCAGCGTGGGGATAGCTGCGCGTAACGCGTCTACTGCTCGTAATAAATCGTCATGATCCGCTGTTCGCGCTTCGAGCTCGACTTCACTGAACGCCACTACGCGGCCATCCGAGAGGCGCTCTCCGCGGCAATCATCGACAGCGAGTTCGTAGGCGCGGCCGGCCTCATCGAGAAGGCCGATCGCGGTGCGGTGGTTCTCAATACGCGCCACTGGCACAAGGCTCGCATCGCCTGTTGCTGTCCCTGCCAGTGTCATGGGAGGCAGGCGCGTCTCCGTGCGCTGGCCGGCCAGGATTGACGCCGCGACCTGCGCGGTGACGGGCTCGCTCACTTCGACTCGTGACGCGATGTGGGCATGCCCGATCGTGCTCGGCGCGCGCTTGCCCTTATAGGTCAACGTCCATCGTCCGCTGCTCTCGCGCAGCCGGAGTGTGGAGCCGGCTTGGTGCAGCGCGCCGTCCGGAGTATCGAGATAGGTGTCCACCTGAATGATCTCTTCTGCGGAGACGACAGTAAGCGGAGGCGCCTTCTTGAGCTCGCGTAACGGCGTGGGATCGTCGATCTCGAATTTGGCTTCGATCTCGCGTGGTTCAGTCATAGGTGGCCCTCAGCAAATCGCGAATGCGTCGATCGGGGTGTGGCATGCCGCTGTCCAGCATCCGAAGGACCGTCGTGCCGTGATCGTAGGCGACGCGATGGATCGCGCCACGCCAGCCGTTGTCCGGGCTCCAGACGAACGATCCCCACGCTGCTCGGCGATCGCCGTCGCGTGACAGGCCACAGGATGCGACATCGAACAGGCGCAGTTTTCCGATTCGACGTCGATAGGGAATATGGAGATGTCCGAATACCAGCACTCCTGCATGGAACGGCGCGACGAGCGTGCGGACGGCGTCGGGTGGCATGTCTGGAAATATATGTTGGTCGAGGTCGTGCGGGTTGGCGTGGACGACGAGAAGCGGTTCGCCCGGGGTCTCAACAAGGTCAGAATGCGGAAGTTGGGCCAGCATGGCGAGCCGGCCGCTCCCGAGAGCGTCGCGGGTCCACTGGATCGACGCACGCTTCTTCTCGCCGAGTTCCGGATCGTTGACGCCTTCATCGACGAGATCGCGGTCGGTGTTTCCGTTGAGCATGATATCCGCACGATCGACGATCAGATCGAGCGCCCGGGCTGGATCCGGGCCATTCAGGCAGTAGTCGCCACCAGCAACGAGGCGATCGAATGGGCCGCGACGCTCGATGTCCGCGAGGACAGCCTCCAGCGCCTCGAGATTGCCGTGGATATCGGTGACCACCGCGACGCGCAACCTGGCGCTCATCCCGCGGTCTCGCCCGATTCGTGAGCAATGGCTGCCAACGCCACCGCCTCGTCGAGCACTGTCGTCACTCTGGTGGGGAAGTCGCTCTCCAATAGTCGCCGCCAGGCGGTGAGGAATTTTTCATATGCACGGTCTCGATCTTCCGCGCGGTGAGCAATGAGCGTGAAGAATGCGACATCGTCTCGGGGTGTTGAGACCGCGCCGGCGGCCGACTTCAGTCGCTGGTGCCGCTGGGCGATCGTGCCGCGATCGACCGACGAAGCGATGCCAAGTAGACGGGCTGATCTGCGCTGGGCATCGCCTGCAATAACCTCCAGGACATGCTCGATCATGACATCTGCGTCGTGCAGGTCGCCGACATGTTCCTGGATTTCCTTGACCTCGTTGATCAACCCGCCTGTGGCCGACGGAAGCGCGAATCGGAATAGCTCGAGCGAGTAACGCAGGCGCTTAGCGGCGATACGCAGATTATGGATCTCCTCGACGTTCGCCGGATCGTCTACCCACGGCGCGAATGCCAACATCTCGTCGAGACGAGTCTGAATCACCAGGCGGGCATTGTGCGCAGATGACGCGCTGCAACGGATGCCGCGAACCCGCTTAGCCTTCGCCACGGGAATACTCCGCCAGGAATCCACGGAAACGGACATCAAACCGGTCCGCGTCAAGCGTCTCGAAGAAGGCGATCATGTCGATCCTGCGCGCATCGCGCTCAACGCGGAGATCGCGGAGCATGCGATTGATTGCGGGGTGCTCGGCTGTCGGCCGGCTTCGCCGGTAGGCAACGAGCGTCTCACGCAGCACATCACAATCCCGAACCCCGCCGAGCACGTCGGTGAGCCGCTTGATCGTCTGGTGGTAGTAGCCATAGCGCCGTCGGGGAAAACAGTCGGTCGCGACATCCATCGCTGCCCTCAGTCGGCGGGAGCCGACGCGCATGTCGTGCAATTGTTCGGGATCTCGCCCCAGGAGCGTGCCAGCGCGGTGGAGCATCATCTCATCGAACCGTGTTTCGATCACTCGCCCGATGGCGAACCGATACTCGGTTGATCCACTCAGGCCATCGATACGATCTCGTTTGGCCATGTGCGCTTCCATTCGTCAGTAGTGACCGGTCAGGACGGCTCGCTTGCCTGATTTTCCGCTGTGGGATGCAGCTCGATCTGAAGTTGGTCGGCGCCAGAGGCTTCAGGCTCGCCGGCCGCGTCGTCGCTGTTGTTGTTTCCGTCCGCAGTCTCGTCGGTTTCTGGCTCGATCGAACTGGTATCCGCGCTGCCGTACTTCTGGAGTAGTCCGCTCAGCTTACTTTCACGTCTGGCGACGCGAGCGCGGGCCTTGTCTACATCGGCCAGGGCCGCAGCGAGCTTTCGCTCTGCCTTGCGGATCTTGTTCTGTCCTTCGCGATCCTCTTGTGCTTTGTTTTTCTTCGCCATTCTGCGAGCCTCCGCTTCCTTGCCGTGCGATCCCGTCCTCGAACACTCAGGTGTTTGGACGCGCCCCGAGAACCTCCCGGGCTTTCGACCGAATGCGCCGCGCGATGGAATCGACGTCCTCCGTGCCGTCAATCACCGTAAACGAATGTTCGCGCGCGAGCCGTTCGAATTCATCGAACACGAGCTGCTGATAGAGCTGAAATGACTCATCCGGGTCGGTGCTCAGCCCGAGGTCCAGCCCGGCCTCATAGCGGTCGATCGCCTTGATGGGAGTGCTTGGCACGCGTTGCCGGGTCACTCCTGGCGGGACACGAAGGTAGAAAACGGCGTCGGGTGGAGGGGCAAAGCCGTAGAGTGTCTCCAGCCAGCCGGGGTCTGCTCCGCGCGCGATGTCGCGGGCAAACGCAGTATAGACATAACGATCAGCCACCACAACATCGCCACGCTCGAGCGCCGGCACGATGACGTTCGCAACGCGGTCGGTGAAGTCGGCTGCATAAAACAGGCTGAACGTAATCGGACGCAATTCGCCTGCGGCCTTTGCCTTGTGGATCGCCTTCGAGATGTGGGGAGACGTACTCCAGTCTGTCCGCACCGGTTCGATGTGCCGTCTGCGGAGCCAGTCGATGAGGAGTGCGATCTGGGTGCTGCGGCCCGATCGATCGATGCCTTCGACGACGAGGAGTGTTCCGGGCAGTTTGGACGGGGACGAGGTGGTTGACGTAGAGACCGTTGACTGCGCGCTCACGAGCCATCCATCCGTTCCAGCATACCCGCAACGATCTGCCGCAACTCTAGCTGTTGGTGACGAACTGGGTCGTGGGCATCGAGCGGCACCATGTCGAAAGGACGCACAAAGCGTTCATATTCGGCAATGACCCGCTGTTGGAATTGCAGAAATGATCCCAGCGGCCCGCGGACGCCGGCCCGTTCGTCGGCCTCTTCGATCGTTGCCTCTCCCGCGATCCCCATTACGCGGTCGATCGACGTCTCCGCGTCGATTCGCAGGTAGATCGAGAGGTCGGGGCGCACTGCAAAGCCGTACAAGTTGAGGATCCAGTCCGCATCGACGCCTCGAGCGATGTCCCGCGCGAAGGCTGTGCAGACGTAGCGGTCGGCCAGCACAACGTAGCCACCGCGAAGCGCCGGTATTACCTCAACTTCCTGACGCTCGGCCATGTCGATTGCGTGGAGGATCGAATACGTGCGCGCAGTCAGCGTCCGCTGGCGGCGTGCCTCAGCGATCGTTCGTGAGACGAGTTTGGACGAGTTCCATGCGGTTCTCACGACGCCGTAACCTTGGACTCGAAGCCAGGTGTCCAGCAGATCCAGCTGAGTCGCGCGACCAGCGCCATCGACTCCATCGACGGTAATGAGCACCCCGGGATACTGATGATGTACCCAGGACGAAGGGTACGCGGGATCGAGGTGGCTAAGAGACCAGCTGGCGATCGTCATCCCGAGCGTCTCTTCTCTTTGGCGCGAACTGTTGTATCGACCAGTATGCGTGGTGGCTTGTCGGCTAGTGAGTGGAACGTTGCTCGCAGCTGACCACGACGCTCGATATCGTACGACAGCAGGCCGACTTCCTTGCCCGGTGAGCGATCGAGCAGGGACGGCGCGTTGACGACCGCCATCGTTCGTCCATCGCGGCACAGTTCCCAGGCGTGCACGCGGTGTAGATGGGCGCAAAGCACGAGATCGACGCCAGCGGTCATCAGCTCATCCAGGATATCGCCAGCGTTTGGCAGGATGTCTCCCTCTTTCACCTTCTTGCCCGGCACCGGCAGGAGGGAGCGATGCGTACAGAACACACGCGTCAGCTTCGACGAAGAGCCTTCAAGGAACGCAATGCCACGGCGCAGCGATTCATCCGGAATAACGGGCTCGCTATCGAGGCCGACGATGCACAGCTCTCGGGTGCGATCGAAGAAATCAACATCGTCGAAGAACTCAAGAAACGGTGTTGCCTTGTCGCTTGATGTCGCGGGGTCGTCAATAGCCGTATCCGGCGCTTCGAGGAAGTAGTTGAGGTCTGAATCCGCCGGACGTAACGGACCCGTTCCGCCGGCCAGGTAATCGCGATTGCCCGGGATCGCTCGCACGCGATCCATCCCGTAGGAGGCCAGAAAATCGATGACTGGAACGAACTGCTTGTGTAATCCATTTCGCGACAGGTCTCCGGTGACGAGGATCAGATCGGGCAGAAGCTCGTCCATCAGACGCCGCACGAGATCCAGGCCGATATCGCACTCGGGGCCGGGTGCGTAATGGAAATCGGAAAGTTGCACGATACGCAGGGTATTGCTCGCTCTCGTCACAGGGATTGCCGCTCGACCTCTTCATGATACGCGGGATCGAACTCGATCGCAGGAACCACCGTCGATTCACGTTCGTTGCCGGCCAGAGGAGGTCGAAACTGTTCGAACAACCGGCAGGGGCGATCGACGTTGCGATACTATTCGTACGCAGGCTCAGCCAGTGTCGAACGCTCCGTGACGAGGCGCTGCGGTCGCGCGATTGGTGGAGCCGTCGGGGATTCGCGCCGATGAAGACGAAACGACATCGTAACGTGGCAACGCGACACCGCGAGCGGTCGAGCACGAGCGCGCTGCGATCGCCAGATCTCTATCTCAATCGCGAGCTGAGCTGGCTCGAGTTCAATCGCCGCGTGCTGGAGGAAGCGCTCGACGAGCGTAACCCTCTGCTGGAGCGCGTGAAGTTCCTTGCGATCTTCTCCTCCAACCTCGATGAGTTCTTCATGATCCGCGTCGCTGGCATCGTGGGACAGGTGCGCGCCGGAGACGACACAGCCGCGCGCGACGGGCTGTCGCCGGCCGAGCAATTGGCCGCGATCAAGCTTCTGGTCACCGAAATGTCGGTGCGACAGCGTCTCTGCTGGCATGAAGAGATCGTGCCGGCTCTGCGTGAGCATGGCATCTTCATCGAAGACTATTCTCGCCTCACCGGGCGGGATCGCAAGGCGCTCACTCGCTACTTTGAGCGGCAGATCTTCCCGATCCTGACACCGTTGGCAGTCGATTCGGGCCACCCATTCCCACATATCTCCAATCGGAGCCTGAATCTCCTGATCGTCGTGGAGGACGAGCGGGGAAGCCATATCGCGAGAATGAAGATTCCGTCGATCTTGCCGCGATTCGTCGCGGTTCCCGATGCCGACGGGAACCTGCCAGTCTCCTCACGCAGGAAGCAGCGCTTCGTGATGGTGGAGGAGATCATCGAGGCGAATCTTGACCAGCTTTTCCCTGGCAAGACTATCCGCAGCAGCCATTCATTCCGCGTGATCCGCGATGCCGATTTCGAGATCGCAGCGAGCACCGGCGACAGCCTCCTGAAGGTAATCGAGCGTGAGCTGGACCAGCGGCTCTTCGGCTTTCCGGTCCGTCTTTCCGTCGAGTCGTCGATGCCAGAGGATCTGCGGCACTGGCTCGCTGCTCAACTCAGCGCCTCTCCAGAGGATGTCTACGTGCTCGACCGCCCACACGGCATGGCGGATCTGATGAAGCTGTACTCTGTAGATCGACCCATGCTCAAAGACAAGCCGTTCGTGCCGCGCTATCCCGAGGTCCTCAGCCAGCACGAGTCGATCTTTGAGGCGATACGGCACCAGGATGTCCTCCTCTACCATCCCTATGATTCGTTCACGCCAGTGGTCGACTTCGTGAGGCAGGCGGCCAGTGATGGCGATGTGGTGGCGTTCAAGCAGACGCTGTACCGGGTCGGAGCACACTCGCCGTTGGTCGATGCTCTCATGGAAGCGCGCGACGACGAGACACAGATCGCAGTGCTGGTCGAGCTGCGGGCCCGATTCGACGAGGAGAGCAATATCAACTGGGCTCGGTCGATGGAGGCGGAGGGCATCCACGTCGCCTACGGTCTGCAGCAGCTGAAAACGCACTGCAAGGTGGCGACTGTCGTCCGGCGCGAAGGGGATGATCTGAGGCAGTACGTGCATCTCGGGACGGGCAACTACAACGTCGCGACATCTCGTATCTACACGGATCTCGGCCTGATGACCTGCGACCCGGATATTGCCGCTGATGTCGCCGACATCTTCAACTTTCTGACGGGCTACTCAAACCAGTCTGAGTACAGGAAGCTGCTCGTCGCGCCGGTCAACCTGCGTTCGCGACTCATCGATCTGATCGAGCGCGAGATGGAGCACGGATCCAAAGGCCGCATCATCCTCAAGGCAAACGCGCTGTCCGACTACTGGATCGCTGAGGCGCTCTATCGCGCCGCACAGGCCGGCGTGAAGATCGACCTGATCATTCGCGGAATCTGCGTCTTGCGCCCCGGCCTCCCCGGAATCAGCGAAAATATCCGGGTCATCAGCATTGTCGGACGATTCCTGGAGCATGTCCGGCTGTTCTATTTCCAGCATGCGGGCGCGGATGGCTCCGAATGCATGTATGCCGGCAGCGCCGATCTGATGCGGCGGAATCTGGATTACCGTGTCGAAATCCTGTTTCCAATCGAGGATCGCTCGATTCTCGAGCGGCTCCGTGACGGCATTCTGGAGCTTCAGTTGCACGATAACGTCCGCGCAAGGCAATTGCAGCGGGATGGATCGTATGTGCGCCTCACTCCGAAAGACGGCGAAGCCGCGCTCGATTCCCAGCTCGTCCACTTGAATTACGAGCCCAGCGCCGCCGCGCGCGCGTTCATCACCGCGCGACAGGACCCCGATTAACTATCTGAGTGCATATCCGGCTGGTTGGCTTCTTCTGGCTCCGGCAGCCGGCCGGCGCGACGAAGCAGCCCGAGTAGTTCTCGTTCGCGCTGGCTGAGTGTTGCGCGAGCACGCTCGAGATCGTCCAGCGCCTCGGCCAGACGCCGTTCAGCGGCCGCGATCTCGTGGTTCAGGCCGGCCTGGTCTTCCGGGTTGTTCATCGCGTCGTGATCCCGGCGCGCTGGAGGAGCGATCGCGCCCGTTCTGCAACGGGTGGATCGACCATCTGACCATCCACCTCGACTGCGCCGACCCCCTCCGCAACCGCGGCATCGAAGGCTGCGACAATTCGAGCGGCCTGTTCCGTCTCGGCCGGGGAGGGTGTGTATGCGGCATGGATGACGGGAATCTGGGCCGGGTGGATCGCGAACTTGCCGTCGAAGCCCATCGCGGCGGCAGTGACGCAGTCGCGCGTCAGGATCCCAAGATCCCGGAATTCAGGGCAGATCGCATCCCACGCGGCGATGCCAGCCGCGCGAGCCGCCAGCAGAATCTGCCAACGAGCGGCGTCAAGCTCGTGACCCTCGGGCGTGCGTCGCATGCCCAAGGCCGCACTCAGGTCCTCACCGCCGAGAAACAACCCCGTAACCCCCCGAGCGTTCGCTAACTCTTCCGCGTGTAGCACTGCTCGTGGCGTCTCGACATTGACGATGATTTCCCGGCCGGCCGCTGCATCACAGACCGATGCGAGCTCAATTGCCCGATCTACCTTCGGGACGACGACACCGACATCCCCGTACATGGCGATAACCTGCAAATCGAGGTCCACCTGTTGAAGGCGCGGGGGAGTGATTCGCACGTAACGGCGGACGGGTGAGTTGGTCGGCCATGCCGCGAGAGCGCTGGCCACCATCTCCCTCGCCGCAGCTTTCTGTGCGACCGGGACACTGTCCTCCAGGTCAAAGACGATGGCGTCGGCGCCACGGTCGGCTGCCTTTGCAAGCATTGCCGCTCGATGACCGGGAACGAACAGCAGCGACCGTGGAACCCAGCCTGACATGTCGATTACGAGCCCGGCGGTTCGCGCTCGAGGATGATCGACTTGCCGCCGCACTTCGGGCAGACACTGAGCCGCTCGAAGCCACGCGTGTAGTAACCACACGCTTCGCACGACCATCGCGTCAGCGCGAATAGACGCACGAGATCGGAGCGGGACACGATGCCGGTCACTCGACCGTCGAGCACGACGGGGACGCGCCGGACATGCTGGCTCGTCAGAATCTGGGCGACGGCTTCGGCGTCCGTATCTTCGCTGACAGTGACGACGTCGCGCGTCATGATGTCGCCGACAGTCTGGCCCTCCTTGGCGATGATGTCGTACTCAGTCACCAGGCCGACCAGCCGGCCATCTTCGACGACAGGCATCCCCGAGATACGCTGGGTGAATAGCGTCCTTGCCGCCGACTCCGTTGTGGTGTCAGAAGTGACGGTGATGATATCGCGAGTCATGATCTCGCCGACGATGATGCGTGTGGCGGTCGACATCCGATCGTCTCCTTCGTCCTGCCTGCTCTTCAGGCGTCCAGGTAAAGCGACGGAGAAAGGGGCGTTGGGTCCGCCGCTGATCCCTCCGATCGACGCCATACGCCCGTGCGATACCTGAATCATGAATCATTGCCGCGCCGGGGGCAAGGCCTTGGCGCAGCACGTCACTATCCGCCGTTCGTGCTGTCGGCGAGCGTGGCGCGGGCTTTCGTGATGCTCTCGTGCATCAACGCGAGCATTTCCTCGCGAAGGCTTCGCGCAGCGTGAGCGACATCGTCGAGGATCTGGGTAAGCGGTCGCGGGTCGTCAGCCAGGATATCGCCGGTAATATCGTGAAGACGCGCTCGGAATGCGAGATCGAGATCGCGACGCACGATACGGAGCGCCCTGTTGTCCTCACCGAGGCCGGCACTCTCGATTTCCGACCGAAGCTCACGGATGCGCACAGGCAGCGTCGCGACCTCACTGACAGCAGCGCGGGCGCGCACCTGTGGCTCGATAGCGATCGCCCACCTGTCCACGAGCTCGAATGCGCTATCGGCACCCTCGGCGCGTGCGCTGATGATCGCCGCGACACGCCCCGGCTCTGGCGGCGGTGGTGGGGTCGTCGAGAGGAATGGACGATGCTCCTCTCCCCAGAAATGGAAGCAGGCACAGCTCAGCCTGAAGTAATAGATCGCCGAAATGAGGTTGTCTCGCGGTGTCACGGGTAACGCGTCGATCCGCGCCAGAGCGCCGATGACTCTGCTTTCCGGCAGGCCGGCGAACAGGCTGCCGGGGTGTGGAGGAATCGTCACGACTTCGGCTCGATCGACAGTGGCGCGTCTGCCAGTGGTGACCCGTTGTAGCAGAACATCGCTCATCTGCGAATCCGGGGAAACGAATACCCCGCGCACAATCCGTGGCGTGCTGAGTCCATGCGCCGCAACCGCGTCGACGACGATCTTGTGTGCCGCTCCGCCCAACTGGAGCAGGTTGCTGACGATTTCCGCGCTGACCTGACTCGGCCTGATCCGATCGGGCGCGAACTTCGCGTCGACTGCCTGAAGAACAGGCCCGCCGTCACCGCTCTGCGTGCCGAGCAGCAGGAAATCAGGATTCTCGAGATGATGCAGGTTGGCCTCGCGCGAGACCTCGGCGACGTCGTCGAGCCGCAAAATGTCGAGAATCTCAAACGGTTCATCGTGTGGAACCGGCCAAGTCCTCCCGACAGAGTTTCGTAACGCTTCATCGGAGCGGATCGCCCAACGGTCGCCGATGTGGCGGCTGGCGCCGCCCCGGTCGCTCCAGATCATGACCTGGCGGTCAAGCGCGGCGGAGAGCAAGTTGCCGCCGGGCAGATGGAAGGACTCGACATTCTCGTGGTTATCGGCTCGTCGGGTCGTCATCCTGGCTGGATTCTCCTGCCTGACCGTGGCGCCCTGCATCATCGGTTGCCGCAACGACACCCGCCATCGCATAGAGGAAGATGTACATCATGATCCAGTGCAACTTCATCGCGTCGAACGGTACCGCCATGAACGCGATGCCGCCAAATCTGGCCCGGCCGGCTGCCCTGCCAATCTCGTATGCACCCCAGCACACCTCGGCAACGTGCAGGCCAAGCGGTTCGTCGCCGAAGTCCCCGGTCGCGCCCATGTCCAGCACGTCGGGATCGACTGCTACCCAGACACGATCTGCGCCGTCGATCTGGGGACGCACGACCGACGCGATCCATTCCTCGAACCCTTCGCGACGGGCGCGCGCGATCTGCCAGTAGGTGAAGATGTTCTCGCGACGCGCCCCTTTGGCCACGAAGCGGTCGATCACCTCCCGGTCGTTGCGCGGGCCGCGCAAGCCGATATGGGTATAGCGCGCAGGATCGACGTTGGGCAGATCGAGGATCCGACGCGCCCAGGTGGAACCCCAACGCGGCATCCTCGGATCGTCTTCGTCGATCTCACCCGTCAGGTTATCGTGGTGCGCGTCGAAATTGATGACAGTGACGGGTCCCCTCGCCTCCTCGGCGATCGCCTTGAGCACCCCCCAGGTCGATGGGCCGGAATTGCCGCCCAGCGTGAACGGTATCGCTCCTGCCCGGACGATCTCCTTTACACGGGCGATGGTGGTGTCGAATGTCACCGCATGATCGTTTGAGATTTCGACATCCCCATAATCCATGAGCCGCAGTCGCTCGAATACGTCAATGTCGAGCTCAGGGAGGTAGCCGCCGTACTTGACTGAGTTGGTCCGAAAGGTGCTCGGCGTCAGGTTTGTGCCGAAGTAGTTCGAGCCGGCCGCGCCGATTCGCGAGTCGGGCACCGGCGCCTGCCAGGGCACCCCAAGGAAGACGATGTCGGCGCCTGCAAGATCCCCTGCTGTCCGAGCAGGAGGAGATCCGAAAAGCGTCGGGACACTCCCGTAGTGCCGGGGGAGCTGCATTGACACCACCGGATCGGACGGCCGGCGCGGCCACCTGACTGAATCGTTCATGCCTCAACCTTTCTTCCACAATCGGCCGGACCAATCGAGGGGGGTTGTGTCGGAGTCACGATGTTTCGAAACGAACCGTTCGACCGTCTCGTCATGTGCGGATGCGAGCTGATTTCCGATCGTTCCCCAGTCGTAATAGCCGACAAGGCGCCGCCCATTCTCGCTCAGTCGCGTCGCGAGCGCCTCGTCTGACAGGATTGCGCCGACGGCGCGCGCAAACGCCGCGGGATCATCGGCGCACAGGATTGCATCCGCGATCCCGTTGATACCCTCCGCGCCGATTGTGGTGGAAACCAGGGGCGTGCCGGCGGCCAGCGCTTCGAAGATCTTCAATCGTGTCCCGCCACCCGACCGCAGCGGCACGATCGCAACTGCCGCCGACCAGATCCATGGTCGGATATCGGCCACTCGGCCGGTAACGACGACGTCGTTGGTGGCCCGATCCAGCAACCACGACGGCGGGTCCGCGCCCGCGAACACGACACGGACATCCGGAGCAGTTCGCTGGACGAGCGGGTGAATCTCGTCGAGATACCAGCGGGCGGCGTCGCTGTTCGGTTGGTGCCGCATCACACCAGTGAATACGATATCGCGTCGCCGCGCCCAATCCGACGGGCGAGAGAATGAGGCGACATCCACTCCATTTGGCACGACGCGTGCTATCTGGCCGGTCGAGGCTTCGATCGCCGCGGCATCGCGATCCGATGTGGCGATCGCGAGGTCGCTGCCGGCCCAGAGCCGTCGCTCCAGCCATCCGACTTTCCGTGCCTCCGCAAGCTTCAGGGCGCGCTCGATATCCCCGCTTGCCGCGTGAGCGACGCGCGTCAGGAGCGTCATTTCGATGTCGTGCGCGTCGATGACCGTCGGGGTCGCAGTTGGCGGGCGAAAGAGCGCCATCCGTGTCGACTCGTAATGGACCAGATCCACCTGCGTCGTCAGAAACAGGCGGTCGAGGACTCGCTGCAGCTGCGTCGACCAGGTCGATTTCTCGAGGAAGGACTGGCGGCTTCCGATTGAGCGGAACTGTAGTAGCCGCTTGCCGAGACTCGCCGGGTGGCGCGGTGTCCAGGTGGCCGGGACGGTCGTCACGTTGCAGATTGTGCCGAGCTCAATCGCCCGCGGAAGCTCGTCGGAACGCGCCGGACACAGCAGTGTCACCTCGTCCCGCCGAGCGAGCTCGCGAACCAGATGAAACGTGCGTAGCGCCCCGCCGAAGTCTGCCGGCAATGGCAACCAGGGCGCCACGATGACGATATGACGACTCACGATCCATGCCAATCGTTGCCGATCGCGCTCGGTCGTCTACAATGGCAGCGCGGGGAGTGAGCCAGAGTGAAACCTCCAGGTTGTGGTCGGTCGATTCAACGGCGCGTCCGTCGGCCGGTTTAACGGCGTCGCACCGCGCAGCGGCGTCATCTTATCCAATGTTGCGCGACAATCGGCGTTGGGCATCCGAAAGTGATTTGACGAGGGGGAGACTGCATGCGATTGGTCCGATTCGCGGCCGATGGGGAGATTCATTCCGGCGAGTCGATCGAAGGCGATTCGCTGCTCCGAGGTAACGGTGGGCGGCTCTATCGTCCGGACGATGTCGTCTGGCTACCTCCGGTCACTCCACGCAAGGTCGTTGGTCTGGCGCTCAACTACGCTGACCACGCCGCGGAGCTCGGCATGGCCTCGCCGGAAGAGCCGGCCTTGTTCTTCAAGCCATTGACGTCACTGATCGGACATCGCGCGCCTGTCATCGCGCCGGACAACATCGAGTATATGCACTACGAGGTAGAGCTCGCGGTTGTCATCGGGCGCGGAGGCCGGCGAATCCGCGCGGGCGAGGCGATGGATCATGTCCGGGGCTATACCATCGCGAACGATGTGACTGTGCGCGACTTTGTCCACAACTTCTTCCGCCCGCCGGTCAAAGCGAAGGGATTCGACACGTTTGGCCCACTGGGACCGTATCTCGTCGTCGATGAGATCGACGACCCGAATGCGCTTGAGCTGCGGGCCTATGTCAATGGTGAGCTCCGGCAGACCGGCACAACGTCGATGTTTGTCCGCGATATCCCTGCGCTGATCGAGTACATCAGCGAGTTCATGTCGCTGGAGCCCGACGACGTCATTCTGACCGGGACGCCGAAGGGGCTCAGCCATGTCTATCCGGGGGATGTCATGCGGCTGGAAGTTGACGGACTCGGGTCGCTCGAGAATCCGATCGTCGCGCAATCGTAATCGGGATTGACGGTCATCGGCGCTTGGCGCCGACCAGAACGGAGAGGTAGTGTCGATGGGAGCACGAACAGGCCAGCAATTCATCGACGGGCTGAAGGCGCACCCGCGAGAGGTGTACATCGAGGGCGAGCTCGTTCGGGATGTGACCGAGCATCGAGCGTTTCGAAACGTTATCGAGAGTCTCGCTCACCTCTACGACATGCAGCACGATCCGCAGTATCGTGACGACCTGACCTACGAGTCACCAGACACTGGCGAGCGTGTCGGGACCGCGTTCATGCAGCCGCGCTCGCGTGCCGATCTGCAGCATCGCGGGCGAGGATTCAAGGCATGGGCCGACTATTCGCACGGGATGCTTGGCCGGACGCCCGACTACCTCAGCTCGTCGCTGATGTCGTTCGCGGGCGCCCACGACTACTTTGCGAAGAACAACCCGGACTTCGGCAAGAACGTCGAGTCGTATTACCGGCGGGCCCGCGAGGAGGATCTCTGCCTCACCCACACGCTGATCAACCCGCAGGCAAACCGTTCGGTCGGCCCATCACAGCAGGCCGATCCGTTTCTGTCGGCGCGCGTCGTCGAAGAGAAAGACGGCGGCATCGTCATCCGCGGGGCCAGAATGCTGGCAACGCTCGGGCCGATCGCCGATGAGATCGAAGTGTTTCCCTCGACCGTCGTCAAGTCCGACCCGGCCGATGCCCCGTATGCGTTCGGATTCGTTGTCCCCTGTGGCGCGCCGGGGCTGAAGTTCCTCTGCCGTGAGACATACGATCTTGGACGCTCCAAGCATGATCACCCGCTCGGCTCGCGGTTCGAAGAGATGGACGCGATCGTCATTTTCGACGATGTCTTCATTCCGTGGGAGCGAGTATTCCTGTATGGAGATCCGGAGCTGGCCAACGGCGCGTTTGGCGCGACGAACGCAGTGATCCACATGGCGCACCAGGTGATTGCAAAGAACATTGCGAAGACCGAATTCATGCTAGGTCTTGCAAGCCTGATCGTCGATACGATCGCAATCGAGCCATTCCAGCATGTCCACGAGAAAGTGTCGGAGATCATCATCGGGCTGGAGTGCATGCGAGCGCTCAAGGCGACTGCCGAAAATGATGCCCAACTGGATCGCTGGGGCATCATGACCCCGGCGCGTGAGCCACTTGATGCGGCTCGCAACCTCTATCCGAAGCTCTACCCCCGCTTCGTCGAGATCATCCAGCAGCTATCCGCCAGCGGCCTGATGGCGACACCGACCGAAGCGGACATCAACGGAGCGATCGGCCCCACGATCGACCGATACCTGACGGCCGCGAGGGCGGATGCTCGCGACCGTGTTGCGTTGTTCCGGTTGGCGTGGGATACCGCCGTGTCATCGTTTGGCTCCAGGCAGGTGCTCTACGAGCGATTCTTCTTCGGCGATCCGGTGCGGATGGCCGGCGCGTTGTTCAACACATACGACCGCAAGCCGTATATGGACATGGTTCGTGAGTTCGTTGCAGAGGGACGTCAGGCGACGATGCCCGAAGCTGCCAGTGGCGGAACCGAATGAACGCGATGCCAACCGTCGACCAGACAGCGTTCCGCCGCGCCGTGGGGCAGTTCGCGACCGGGGTGACGGTTATCACGATCCAGCACGACGGCCACGTGCACGGGATGACCGCCAACTCATTCGCATCGGTTTCGCTTGAGCCGCCGCTGGTGTTGTTTTGCGTTGGGAAGTCGGCGCGAATGGCGGGGTTGATCAGGGATGCGGAGGGATTCGCGATCAACATCCTCAGCGATCGGCAAATGCAGGTGTCACGCCAGTTTGCCGGCGCGAACAAGGATGCCGCCGCGCGCACGGTGAAGTTGCAACGCGGGCCTGTAGCGCCTCTTCTCAGCCATTCCCTGGCGGCACTGTCGTGCAGGACGCACGAGATCCACGAGGCGGGCGATCACTGGATCGTCATCGGGCAGGTCGTGGCGCTGCACGAACCTGATCAGGCGAGGGCACACGGACCGCTCGCCTTCTTCCGGTCGCGCTACTGCGACCTGATCGAGCCACCGACGCCGGCCGAGCAGGCGGATCGCTGGATGAATGACGAAATTCGCATCTACCACGAGGAATGGAGCGCCGGCGATCTGAACGAGCCGGCGGAGAGGCCGGAGTTGCCATGGTGACCAATCAGCAGACGAATGCGGAGATTCGACGAGGCAGGCCGGAGCCGCGCTCCGGCGCGAACATCATCCGTTCGTCCCACGGCGAATATCGGGTGACTGACCTTGGCCGCGCCCGGGCGTTCTACGTCGACACACTGGGGTTCGTGGAGACCGAGCAAACGGCCGACGCCCTGTATCTGCGCGGGTTGGAAGAGCGAGACCATCACTCACTCGTCTTGCGAAAGGCGTCAACGCCTGGCGCAGGTCACCTCGCGTTCAAGGTCGCGAGCGAGGACGATCTGGACCGGCTTGCCCATCATGTCGCGGCCGCGGGCCTCAAGCCCTGCTGGCTCGCCTCTGGCGAGGAGATTGGGCAGGGCAGGGCGCTGCGGTTCAACGATCCATTCGGCCTGCCGCTCGAGTTCGTTGCCGAGATGACACAGGTCGAACGACTGCTTCAACGGTTCGACCTCTATCGCGGCGCTCAGGTGATGCGATTTGACCACTTCAACTGCCAGGTCCCCGATGTCCGGGCTGCCTATGAGTGGTACTCCGCGGAGCTCGGCTTCGGCTGCTCGGAATACACAGTCGACGACGCCGGGCGAATCTGGGCGACCTGGCTCCAACGCAAGCAGAATGTCCACGACATCGCCGTCATGAATGGGACTGGGCCACGAGTCCACCATTTCGGCTTCTGGGTTACCGATCCGTTGTCAGTGCTCCGCGCGTGCGATGTGCTCGCCGCGGATGGCTGGGGGAGCAGCATCGAGCGTGGGCCCGGACGCCATGGCTTGTCGAACGCATTCTTCCTGTATCTGCGCGACCCCGATGGTAACCGCATCGAGATGTACGCCAACGACTACCTGTTGGCCGATCCCGACTGGGAGCCGATTCGCTGGACGCTGAACGATCCGCGCCGCGCGACGTTCTGGGGTCATATGCCGCCGGCGTCGTGGTTCGATGACGCGGCACTCTGTGAGTCGTTTGAGGACGGGCGGCTTCTGCCAACAGCGCCAGCGCAACTGTACGATCGGCCCGATCACGTAACTTGATCGCGGGCTATTGATCGGCGGCGGTCGACTGGTTGTCAGCGCGGCGCTTTGCCAGCATCTGGCGACGAGTTCGTTCCATTGTCCCTGCGAAGCGGAACGCATGGATAACGAGTGAATCGTCCCGGGCAGGCGCGGTGGTAATACCCTGACGCTTGCGCTCGGCCGCGAGCCGACGCTGTTCCTCGGCTCGCGCTACGGCTTTGGCGTACTGTTCCTTCTTCCAGCGGTAGCGGGCGACCGCCAGGGCGCCGAATCCGACAGCCATTCCCAGCCCAGCGCCCGGGCCGGTCGGCGAGGTCGAGATATAGCCATAGCCGAAGACGTCGGCCATGTAAATGACGAGCAGTGTCAGCACGTAGCCGACGTTGAACCAGACAGTCTCCCGGATTGCCTCTCGCAGGCTCCATGTTGTCGAAATTCCGACGATGAACGGGGCGATCGGAATGAGCCACATTGCGGTGTGCATTATCGGCAGACTGACCCTTCCAGCGTTCGAGCCGCTGAATGCAATATCGGTCACGCCACCAGACGCGTACAGGCGGTATCATGTGGGCATGAACAGCAGCCGTCGGGTGAGCCTCGCGCCGGTCGAGATTACACGCGACCGAGTACCCCGAAAGCATACCAGCGGGGTGGCTGATGAGTTGAATGTGGAGGGGTGAATGGGCCCTGGAGAGAGATGGCTGCTTTTCGGCGTCGTTGCCAGCTTGCTGCCAGCGCTGCTCGTCGTTCGGACGCTTATGCATGTTCTCAATATCCGCGTTGGTCGCCAGCCCAAGTGGCACGGATAGTCCCTGGATCGAGCTGATCTCGCTGCGACAGTGACGTTGAGGGAACGAGGGGCTTCCCGCTGACTCACTATCGTTGTGCCAGGTGATACGTCTGTAGCGCGCCAACGAAAGGTCTTCACGATGCTTGCGCACGGGGGTGATCGGAAGCACTCGACTTCGTCGGAGCGGCTCTCGCGAGAGCAAGAGCTGGCGTTTGCTCTGGATGGAGCGCGTCCAACCGCATACGACCGGGCCGTTGCGGCCCACGAGGTCGCGATGCATGTTGAGCGGATTGGGCAGGATCGTTCACTCGCTCGTTTGCGGCGGTGGGCGCCCCAGGCTATCGCAGTTGTCGATAGCAAGCTGTCGTCGCCCCGAAGCTTGCTACAGTTTCTCGATATTCCACATATCGAGGTTGACTCCCTTTCCGATGTGCCGCGCCTGGCGAGCATCGTGGTGCTGGGGTGCCAGGAGGCG
>CALMXF010000317.1 GCA_937870985.1 uncultured Chloroflexota bacterium | reverse complement strand
CCCGGCCGTTACTGGTGAGGACCTCCTGGGCCGGCGTCCAGGGAAACACGAGGGCGCCGTTTCGTCGCGCTCCGTTCGCCATCGCATGAACCAGCGCGAACGGCCAGAGGTGTCCGCCGCGGCGGCTGAGCTTTGCGCCAAGGACCCTCTCGCTGACCACCGGGACGATGTCGGCGAGCTGTTCACGATCGAGCAGCTCGACATCACCGCCGGCCTTCGACGCTGACCCATGGGTCGCGACGAGGTGGTCCCACTGCTCGTCGGTCATCGCGATATCGAGGCTGCCTTCGAGCCGCAGCGAGAAATCCTCGCCCAGCTCAGCGGGCAGCTCCTCCTGAATCAGCCGCAGGTTCTCCGTGTTGAGCTCGAAGACCGCCCTGCCGACCTGCGTCGGCACCATCGTCCCGCCGCCGGTCATCCCACCATTTCGGCCGGATGCGCCGGAGCAGATGCCACGCATCTCGACGAGGACGACCTTCTTGCCTCGTTTTGAGAGTTGATACGCGGCAGAACAACCAGCTACTCCGCCACCAATCACCACCACGTCGGCTTCAGCCGGCAGCGGTCGATCCAGGTCGAATCGATCCGCCCAGCTGGTCGACCCACGCTCGTTCCGCTCCTCGTTCACGAGAACCTCCCTTGTCGTCCACGACGGTCCGGGGCCATCCATATCGTAACGGTTTCGTGGCAGCCACGCGAGTGCCGTAACCGTTCAGGGCTAATTCGACGCATCATCGATCGTAATCAGCACTTTATCGACCCGCAGCCCGTCCATATCGACGACCTCGAAGCGGTAGGCCCCCCATTGCCAGGAATCACCTTCCGCCGGCACGCGCCCCAACTGAGCCATCATCAATCCGCCGACCGTGTGGAATCGACCCTCGCCAGCGCCGGGCAGGCTGCCAACCCTCAGCAGATCGCGCAACTCGATGGTGTCGAGCTGACCATCGACGAGCCAGGAACCATCGTCGCGCACAACGACCTCCGGCGCAGTGAGGCCGGCCAACACGTCGAGATCACCGATGATCGCCTCAAACACGTCGGTGAGCGTGATGAGCCCCTGGATCGACCCAAACTCGTCCACAACGAATAGCCGGTGAGCGCCTGTCACTGTCATCTGCTTGAGCACGCCGAGCAACGAGGCCGTTTCCGGGACGTAGCGCGGCGGTTCGAGGCTCGCGCTGACGTCGAGCGGCCTGTCCACCACGAGCTTGCCGGCCAACGAGTGCACAGTCACGATTCCGCTGAGTCGATCCAGATCTCCATCGTAGACCGGGTAAGTGTCGTATCGCGCAGACGCAATCCGCGCGCGATTCTCTGCTTCACTGGCGGAGAGGTCGACGCCGACGACCTCGTGGCGAGGTGTCATCACCTGCCCTGCAATCAGGTCGCCGAGATCCAGCACCCGACTGAGGAGCGCCTGTTCGGCAACGTCGAGCACGCCAGCCTGGGTGGCGCGGTCGATCAGATGCTCGACCTCTTCCTCAGTAACATCTGCCTCGCTCGCAGATGGAACCCGCAGCAACCGCAACAGAGCCTCGGTCGAGACACTTAGCAACCAGACGATCGGGCGGGCAACCATCGACAGGACATGCATTGGCCTTGCGACCGCCGCGGCGATCCCCTCCGGGTGGCGCAACGCCAGGCGCTTCGGCACCAGCTCGCCGACAACCAGCGAGAGATAGGTGATTGCCGACACGACGAGCGTCAAGGCAACCGCCTCGCTGTGTCCGCCGACCAGCGGCAGCTCGGACAACCCCGGGATGAGTGCGCGAGCAATCCGAGCGCCACCGAAGGCGCCGGCCAGAATCCCGACCAGCGTAATGCCGATCTGAACTGTCGACAGGAATCGATTCGGGTGCTGGGCAAGCTCGATGGCGGCCTCCGCGCCGGCGCTCCCGGCATCGGCGCGCTGGCGCAACCGGAACGGGCGCGCCGAGACGACCGCCAACTCCGACATCGCTAGCACTCCGTTGATCAGCACCAGCACCAGCACCAGCAGAATCTCTAGCCAGATCGAGCTCATCGACGCCCTTTCAGCACATCTCGAAGAAAAAGATGGCCGCTCTCCGGCCGGCAACGCTCAGCCGACGAGGCCACTCAGCATCGTCGGCAGAACAAATACAATCAGCACAATCACCAGCACGATCAGCGCAAACGCAGCAGTCGCGCCCAGTATCTGACCCACCGCCAGATAGTAGGCGCGACGTTGCTCGCGGACGACGTGCGGAGTCGGCGGCTTCGGAGTCGCATGAGCCAGCCCGGTCTGCCCGGGGCGCATCGACGTGTACTGCTGCATGAGGGTATCCGACAGCACTGTCGCGCGGATCTGCTCGTCGTACTCACGCCGCAACTCCGGTCGCGACAGCACCGCGTAGGCAGCGTTGATCAGCTTGGCGCGCTCCTCGGCCTTCGCGCGCTGGAGGGGATCTCGCACGCGATCCGGGTGCGTGAGTCGCATCAACGCCCGGTAGGAGCGACTGATGTCCTCCCGCGAAGCGCCGTAGGCTACGTCCAGCACCAGGTAGTAATTGACGGTCGGGTCATATCGCGGTCGCGCCGCAGGCACCTGTCGTCAATCCTCCACCCGCGGGACAATAACGATCCACAACTTACGAGCGCACAGAGTGTAGCGCACGCAGGCCGTCTGACCGCGCAGGGCTAGTTGAAGATGCGCAGCAGCCGGCGCACAGCGGCCGTGTCGATCGACTGGCCCGATAGCTTCTCCGCGAGGCGGTCGGCAGTGCGCTTGA
>CALMXF010000316.1 GCA_937870985.1 uncultured Chloroflexota bacterium | reverse complement strand
GGCCGAGCGCGTTCTCCGGCAACGCGGAGACCCAGGCGACTTGCCGGCCGAGCCGCGCAAGCGGCACGGCAACGTTCGACTCCGCGCCTCCAACCGTGACGTCGAGGGCAACCGCCGACTCCAGCCTGATGCCCGCCGGGGTCGTCAGCCGGATCATTGATTCGCCGAACGTCAGCAGATCCCAGCCCGGCCGGCCGGCCGCTGGTCGTGGCCAGCCCACGCTTAGACCGAGACTGGCTCTCGGTCTTCGACCGGAATCTGCGCAACGGCGTCGTCCTTGCCGTTGCCGACGATCGACGATGTGAGGTCGGTCGACCACTGATGGCTCTTCTTGACCACGCGCATGCAGACCGACGTCTCGATCCGGGTAATGCCTGGAACGTGCGCCAGATGGTCGGTAACGAAGAGGAACATCTCCTCCTGGTTACGGAACGATGCGGTCAGCACCAGATCGCTAGCGCCGGTCGTGATCGCCAGCCACATTACCTCGGGCATCGTCGCGATCGCGTTTGATGCCTCAACGAAGCTTCGCGGCTCGACGGTCACCGAGATGACCGATGTCAGCGCATAGCCCAGATGCTCCGGGTCGACCGATGCCGCGATCTTCAGTACTCCGCTATCGGTGAGTCGTCGCACGCGGTAGCGCACTGTCGCCTCGGGAACATCGAGCCGCCGGGCAACCTCGCGATTCGAGCGACGCCCATCCTCACGGAGCAAAGAGATGATCTGCCTGTCGAGCTCATCCGGCTGGATCACCGATCGCGGCCGCGTCGTATCGTCGGTGACGCGCCGCTTGGCCGTGCGGCGTCGATCCGACGATCCCTGCTTCGCGCGCCCCTGCGCGCGTCCGGTTCGTTCCTCACTCATACCTGTCAATACTCGCGTTTCTGCTGTGATTCTCCAAGGCGTCGCGTAATCCACGCGCGCACCGTCACGCACGCCCACCGTGAACGCCGGGCGTGCCGTCCTGTATGCGCAAGTCTACTCCGAAAATCAATCCTCGGCAGATGATTCGGAACGGATCGCTCCCGACTCGCTATAGCTCTTGGGGTTACTCTTCTCTCCAGCGGTGAAGGGGTTGTCCCAGGAAACCCCACGGCTGGCGAAACGGCTCGGGTCGAACGGTGTCAGGTCCAGCTGCTCTGGTTCACCCGCCACACGCTGTGAGACCGCCTTACCCGCCGCCACTGCCATCCCGAACCCGCCGCCGTTATAGCCGGCGCTGACATAGAGGCCATCGGCGGACCCGTAGCTCCCGATCAGCGGCAGCCCGTCTGCGGTGAAACCCATGATCCCCGCCCAGGCCCGGATGACCGGGACATGCCCGACCCCGGGGAAGATACCACTGAGGCACTCCGCAATGCCCGACACGACCGGAGCGGTCACGCGCTCCTCATAATGGCCCAGTCCTTCGTCGATGTCCAACCGGCGGTATCCACCGCAGAGCAGTTGGCCGGTTGCCGTCTGGCGCCCATACTCCTTGTCGAAGTTTGTCCCGAACGGCATCGGCAAGACCGGCCCGACCGACTGAGTCACCAGGATCTGGCCCCGCGCCGGCACCACCGCGCCGGCCGGCAGATCATGCAGGATCTTCGGCGTCCA
>CALMXF010000315.1 GCA_937870985.1 uncultured Chloroflexota bacterium | reverse complement strand
AGGAGAGGTCCAATATGGAAACCGCGGACGTCATCATCATCGGGGCCGGCGTCGTGGGCGCCAGCACCGCCTTCAGCCTCGCGCGACGAGGTGTGACCAACGTGCTCGTCCTCGAACGCCGGCAGGTCGCTAGCGGCGCGACGGGGAAGTCGAGCGGACTGGTGCGGATGCACTACACGAACCCGATTGAAACGCAACTCGCCTTTCGGGCGTTTCAGTGGTTCAAGCACTGGGACGAGATCGTCGGCGGCGACTGCGGGTTCGTTCAGACTGGCGTCCTCCGGCTGGCAACGCCCGAGGTGATGTCCAAACTACGCGCCAACGTGCGGATGCAGCAGGACATCGGTGTCAACACGCAGGTCATCTCCCGAGCCGACATCGACGAGATCCAGCCGGGTCTCTGGCTGGACGATATCGAGGCCGCGGCCTACGAGCCAGAGTCCGGCTATGCGGATCCGTCATCAACCGCATCCTCGCTGATGAGCGCTGCCCGGGACCGCGGCGTCAGGCTCCGCACCAACACTGCGGTGACAGGGATTCTGACTGAGAACGGCCGCGTGACGGGCGTCGATACCAGTCAGGGTCAGTTCGCAGCGCCAATCGTGCTCATCGCCGCGAATGCGTGGTCTCGTCCGCTCCTGCAGTCGGTCGGTCAGGATCTCCCGATCTATGGCGAACGGCACGAGGTGGCAGTGGCCGAGCGGCCGCCAGCGCTCGCCAATGGTCACATGACGATCCTCGACGGGGCGATGGATCTGTATTTTCGCCCCGAGGGGTCGAATCTCACCCTGATCGGCACCGGCACCGGCACGCCTGATGACCCCGACACGTATAGCGAGACGACGTCCCCGGCGCACATCGAGCGCGTGGGTGAGCGGATCTCAAAGCGATTCCCGGCCATGCACGACGCGGGAGTCCGGCGGAGTCTCGCCGGGATCTATGACATGACGCCCGACGACCTGCCGGTGCTGGACCGCGTGCCGGAGACCGATGGGCTCTTCTGCGCGGTCGGCTTCTGTGGCCACGGCTTCAAGATCTCGCCGGCCGTCGGCGCAGTGATGGCCGAGCTAATGACGACGGGCGGATCGCTCGCGCTGGACCTGAGCCTGGTGCGCTACACCCGTTTCGCGGAAGGGAAGCACTCGATCAGCCCGACCGACTATCTCGACCCGATGACGCCACAAGCCCGACAAGGCTGACGCCGCTTCTCCCGCGCGTCGCCCGTTGTCATTCATGGCAAGAACCTCTACTCTGCACGCGTCTTGAGCGCGGCAGACGACGGGGAGGTCAGCAATGGTCGAGGTTAGCCGCCACGAGGAGGCGTTCCTCGCGCCCGGCTCGCAGGCCGGTGAGCTCTACGAGCGGGCACGCAAGGTCATGCCCGGCGGGAACAGCCGGACAACGGTCTATCAATCGCCATACCCGCCTTATGCCGCCGAGGGGCGCGGCGCGGTACTCATCGATGTCGATGGCCAGGCGCGGTACGACTTCCTGAACAACTACACGTCGCTGATCCACGGCCACGCCGACCCGGACATCACCGCGGCGGTGGTCGCCCAGCTGCCGCGTGGCGTCGCCTTCGCGATGCCGACCGAGCAGGAGGTGCGGTTGGCCGAGCTGCTGACGAGCCGCGTGCCGTCGGTCGACCAGATCCGCTTCACCAACTCCGGCTCCGAGGCGGTGATGATCGCGATCAAGGGGGCGAGGGCGCACACTGGCCGGGGCAAGATTATGAAGTTCGAGGGCTGTTACCACGGCTCCTACGACTTCGCCGAGGTGTCGATGACTCCGCCGGCCGACACCTGGAACCTCGCGGAACCGCCGTCGCTGCCCTACTCGGCCGGCACACCGCAGGGGGTGCTCGACAACGTAGTCATCTCGCGAATGAACGACCTGGCGCTAACCGAACGGTTGATTGACCGGCATTGGCACGACCTGGCCGCTGTGCTGATCGACCCGATGCCGATGCGGGCCGGCCTCGTCCCCGCCGACCTGTCGTTCCTGATGGCGCTGCGCGAGATGACCCGCGCACGGGGGATCGTGCTGATCTTCGACGAGGTCATCGCGCTGCGCTCAGCCTGGGGCGGCGCGCAGTCGCTACTCGGCATCACGCCAGACATGACAACGATGGGCAAGATCATCGGCGGGGGATTCCCGGTTGGCGCAGTCGGTGGATCGGCCGAGGTGATGAGCGCCTTCGACCCCCGCCACGGCCCAACGAAAGCGCCACATGGCGGCACGTTCAACGCAAACCCGATCACGATGGCCGCCGGGTTGGCGGCGATGGAGAAGATGACGCCGGCCGAGTACGACAGGTTGGCCACTCTCGGCGAGCATCTGCGTGAGGCATTGGCTGAGGCGCTGGATGGCGCGCGCATCCCGGGCCAGGTAACCGGAGCCGGCTCGCTCTTCCAGATTCATCTCCACGACCGGCCGATCCGCGACTATCGCGGCAGCGTGCCGGCCGGCGAGGAACGCACCCGCGTCGCAACGCTACACCGCGGGCTGATGGCGCATGGCATTATCACCGCGCCGTCGCTGATGGGCTGCCTCTCGACACCGATGGGCACGATGGAGATCGACGCCTTCGTCAATGCCTTCACCGAGGCGGCGCTCGATGTACAGGGTGGGGGATGACGGATGACTGACGAACGGTCGCACCGCTCGATCCTGCGAAGCGAGGCGGCGCTGGACCTGACCAGCGACCTCTGGATGCATAGCCACTTCCGGGCTATGGCCGAGGTCTATCACTCGCTGCTGAATCAGGCAGAGCTATTGCCGGGAGATCGGGTTCTCGATCTTGGCTGTGGCAGCGGCACGCACTTCGGCTGGATCGCCGCGATCGTCGGGCCAGAGGGTCGGATTGTCGGCGTCGATGCGGACGCCGAGAACCTGGAGATCGCCCGCAGCCGGATCGCCGGCCAGTCGTGGGCGGGGCAGATCGAGCTGCACACGGGGCCGATGTCGTCGCTGCCGTTCGAAGACACTGCGTTCGACGCCGTCTGGTGCGCCGGATCGCTCCAGTATGTCGCAGACCCGGTCTCCGCCATCCGCGAGATGGTCCGCGTCGTTCGCCCGGGGGGCAAGGTTGCCGTCCAGGACGTCGAAATGCACCCGATGATGCTCGGCCCGATGCCGGACGAGCTGCTGATCGCGCTGAAGGATTGCCTGCCGCGCGGCGACACCGGGACTGACGAGGGGTTTGTCGACTGGTTCACCGGCCACAAGCTGCGTGGCTATCTGCTGGAGGCCGGCCTGCGCGAGGTGCGCGGATACCTGCGGATGCGGGATTATGTCCATCCACTGACCGACGACGAGCGACGCTTCCTGGATGTCGCGATCCCATACCTGTGTTCCACATCGCCAGGCATCCAGACACTCCGGCCCGAACAGCAGGCCGCGCTTGCCGCGCTCGTCGAGCCAGCCGGGGACGCGCCGATCCTCAACCGTCCCGACTTTCAATTCGTCGAAGGTCGCGCGTTGGCAGTCGGCGTGCGGTAATCGTGACGCAGGACGCAAGGACATGGGTTCGTTTGGGCGAACACGAGGTTCGCCCACGTTGACAGGAGCTGGGTCAGAGTGAGTGGGAAAGTTGTCGGAGTGAGCCGGAGCGCGACGCATACGCTGAGCAAGCCGAGCGAGCCGGAGATCACGTTGGTGGAAGGGCTGGGGGTCGAGGGAGACGCCCACGCGGGAGTCATGGTCAAGCATCGCGCGCGAGTGGCGCGCAATCCAGACCAGCCGAATCTGCGTCAGGTTCACCTGATCCACGCCGAGCTGTTCGACGAGCTGCGGGCCGGAGGCTTCACAGCCATCCCGGGCCGTCTCGGCGAGAACGTGACGACAAGCGGCATCGATCTGCTGGGGCTGCCGACCGGCACACGGCTGCGGCTCGGCGCCGAAGCGGTTGTCGAGGTCACCGGGCTTCGGAATCCCTGCGCGCTCCTCGACGAGATCGAGCAGGGGTTAATGAAGGCGACACTCGACCGCGACGCCGAGGGCAACCTCGTCCGCAAGGCAGGCGTGATGGCCATCGTCATCACCGGCGGTATCGTCCGTGAGGAGGACACCGTCGAGGTCATGCTGCCGGCCGAGCCACACACCCCGCTCGTGCCTGTCTGATCGGCGCGGTGGCTCGCGTCACGCCACCGGGGGAGGAATTCCACGATGCTTCCAGCCCATGATCGCATTCTCCGCCAACTGCTGGAACAACGGGTTCCGTATCGGCTGATCCACCGCGATCTGGCGCCACAGACCCGCCAGCTCTGGCTGACCACCGTCGCTTTTCACACCGGGCGCGGGCAGTGGACGCTGGCGGTGATTCGCCTGGGAGACACGATCGACCTGGACCGACTGGCGCGCGTCGTCGGTGTCCGGCCGGCCGATCTCTCGCCCGCATCG
>CALMXF010000314.1 GCA_937870985.1 uncultured Chloroflexota bacterium | reverse complement strand
CGCCATGCGATGCGTAGCCGCGGCGCGCGGCAAGCGCGGATCCAGCTGCTGATCGAAGGCCAGCGCTCCTGGGAGCGGGTGGTTGTCTTCAAGGGCGCAATCGGCGACGCCGAGCGGCTTGCAGGACTGCTGGCCGGCCGGCTGGCCGGACTGACCGTCGAGGGGCCAGTCGAGGAAATTGCACTCGAACTATCCGGCCTGACGACTATCTACGCCCGCCAGCGGCAATTGTTCGAGTCCGACCTGCGCCGTCGCCGCCAGCAGGATATCGACGAGGTAGTCGATGAGCTGAAGCAGCGCTATAGCCTCTCGCCGCTCTTCAGCCTGACGCCAGTCGAGCCATGGTCGCGCATCCCCGAGCGCCGCTGGGGGTTGTTGGCTCGTGAGTAGTCGGGCGCGGGGAGGCAGGAGATGGCGCTGTCTGGTCGGCGGAGGAAGAGGTCCGACCCCGAGAGCCTGGTTCGGACGCTCAATCAGCCGAAGAAGCTGGAGGTCGAGGCCGATGAGCGGGGTCTGCCATGGCGCGTCATCCGCCGCCGGCAGCGCCTGCGAGTAGCCAGCGTCCTCGATGTCTGGCGGATCGACGACGAGTGGTGGCGCGAGGAAATCAGCCGGCGCTACTTCCTGGTCGTTCTGGAAGGGGGCGTCTCACGAACGATCTATCAGGACCTCGTCACAGGCGAATGGTTCGAGCAGAGCTATTAGCGGGTGGGACGCTGGGGAGAATGATGAGCGCGCGATGGGTTCGTGCGGACAGGACCCGGCCTGTCCCGCAGGCCGCTGCTCCGGTTCAACACACGGGCCTCTCGCACCCGCCCGCCGGTTGATCGGCCCTCGCCATGTACGTCGAGCTGCACATGCACTCCGCGTTCTCTTTCCTCGACGGCGCGTCGCTGCCGGGTGACCTGGTCGAGCGCGGGGCAGAGTTGGGCTATGCCGCGCTGGCGCTGACCGATCACGACGGGCTGCATGGCGCGATGGAGTTTGCTCAGGCGGCGCGTGGCGCTGGCATCCAGCCGATCACTGGCGCTGAGCTGACGATGGCCGACGGCTCGCACCTGACGTTGCTGGCTGAGACACAGGCCGGCTACGCGAATCTCTCACGACTTATCTCCCATTCCCATTTGACCAGCCCCCGGCTGGCGCCGCGCCTCGATTGGGACGTTCTGCGCGAGCACGTCGAGGGGCTGATTCTGCTGACCGGCTGTCGCAATGGCGCGTTGATCCGGCTGGTCGATACTGGCCAGCTTGATGCCGCCCGCCGCCTGCTGAATGAGTACCGCGCGGTGTTCGGCCCTGAGGATGTCTTCGTTGAGCTGCAGCACAATCTCGCGCACGGCGACGTCGCCCGGATTGCCCGGCTGGTCCATCTGGCAGACGAGGCCGGCCTCGGCTACGTCGCGACCGGCAACGTTCACTACGCCACTCGCGACCGCCACCGCCTGCAGGACGTCCTCGTCGCTATCGCCAACCGGACGACGCTGGACGCCTCGCACCAGCTACGCCGGCCAAACTCCGAATTCTTCCTCCAGCCTCACGCCATCGTCGCTCGTCGCTTCCTCCGCTACCCCGAGGCATTGGCCAACACCCTCCGCATCGCCGAGCGCTGCGCCAGCTTCAACCTCACGCGAGACCTGCACTATCGGTTTCCGGAGTATGCGGGGGATGAGGAGGGGTGGGACGAGGGACGAGGGACGAGGGATGAGGAGGAGCGGGGCGTGGAACCTGGGGTGTGGGATGTCGAGGGTGGCGAGCCCAGTCGGTCGGCAGCCATTTCCTTGTCTTGTCATTCTGAGGCCGCAGCCGAAGAATCTCTCCCGTGCCGGTGCGAGCGAACGAGGGAGAGATCCCTCGCTGCGGCTCGGGATGACAAGATTCCAGGGTCGGTAGTCAATCCCGCGCGCCTGACTTCCAATACCCACAACCCCAACAACTCCCGTCCCCCGTCCCTCGTCCCCCGTCCCCAACCCTTCATCCCTTCGTCCCCGGATTCCATCCTCGCCCGCGACTGTCACGCATTGCTCGTTGAGCGATACGGGGATGACCCGGCGGCGCGGGAGCGGCTTGACCATGAGTTGGCACTGGTTCGCAAGCACGGGTTGGCAGGATTCTTCCTCGTCTACCGCGATATCATGCGGTTGGCGCGCGAAGTGGCCGTCGAGGTGCGTGGCAACGGGCCGCGGGCGAACAACGCCCTGCCGCCGGGACGCGGGCGTGGGTCGAGCGTCTCCTCGATCATCTGCTATCTGATCGGTCTGTCGCACATCGATCCGCTGCGCCACAACCTCTACATCGGCCGCTTCCTCAACGAGGAGATGGCGTCGGTGCCGGACATCGACCTCGACTTCCCGCGTGAGATCCGTGAGCGGCTGATCGCCCGCATCTACGAGGTTTACGGCAACGATCGCGCTGCCCTGGTCTGTGCCTTCCCGACCTACCACATCCGTAGCGCGATCCGTGACATCGGCAAAGTGCTCGGTCTGCCGGCCACCGATCTCGATCGCCTGGCCAAGCTCAGCGAACGCGCCTCAGCCGACCATCTGGCCGAGGAGATGGAGCGCCTGCCCGAGTTCCAGTCGCGCCGTGACGCGCCGCTCTGGCGCGAGCTGATCGACCTTTCGACCCAGATCGCGGGACTTCCGCGTCACGTCACCCAGCACTCCGGCGGCATGGTCATCTCGTCTCAACCGCTCGTCGAGCTGGTTCCAGTCCAGCCGGCCGCGATGGAGGGTCGCTACGTCTGCCAGTGGGACAAGGACTCCTGCGACGACGCCCGCTTCATCAAGATCGACTTTCTCGCCCTCGGCATGTTGTCGCTCGTCGAAGAGTGTCTTGAGCTGATTGTTGAGACGGGCAAGGGACAAGTGGATCTGTCGCGGATCGACTTCGAGGACAGCGAGGTCTACGACATGATCTGCCGCGGTGACACGATCGGTGTCTTCCAGATCGAGAGTCGCGCCCAGATCCAGAGCCTGCTGCGCACGCAGCCTCGCAACCTGGAAGACCTGATCGTTCAAGTCTCGATTGTCCGGCCTGGCCCGATCATCGGCGGCGCGGTCAACCCCTACATCCGAGCTCGCCAGCAGCTGCGCCGCGAGGGGCGCGTCACTGCAACCTACGACCACCCGTTGCTGGAGCCGGTCCTGCGCGAGACCTATGGCGGCATCCTCTACCAGGAGCAGGTGCTGGAAGTGGCAGTCGCGCTGGCCGGCTTCAGCGCTGGCCAGGCCGACTCGCTGCGCCGGGCGATGAGCCGCAAGCGCTCGCTGGCAGCGATGGATCGGCTCTGGGATCAGTTCCGCGATGGCGCGGCCGGCAAGGGAGTCGATGAAACGATCGCCCTGCGCGTGTTCGAGAAGCTGCTCGGCTTCGCCGCATACGGGTTCCCGAAGAGCCATGCCGCGGCGTTTGCGGTGTTGGCCTATCAGTCATGCTGGCTGCGCTTCTACTACCCGGCCGAATTTACCTGCGCGTTGTTCAACAACCAGCCGATGGGCTTCTATCCGCCGCATGCCTTCGCCAACGACGCTAAACGACATGGCGTCAGCATTCTCCTGCCAGATGTCAACCGCAGCGCCGGCCCCTGCGCCGTCGAAGGGCAGGCGGTACGGATCGGCCTCGGCCATGTGGATGGCCTCTCTGAGGAGATCGCTCGGGCCGTCGTCGCAGAGCGTCAGCGGGGTGGGCCATACCAGTCGCTGATCGACCTGGCTCGTCGTAGCCGCCTGCGGCGCGAGGCAGTTGAGCATCTCATCATCGTTGGCGCCTGCGATTCATTCGGCCTGCGTCGCCGCGAGCTGCTCTGGCAACTTGGCTTGTTTTTGCCCGACCGGCGCGTCGGCCCGGTCAAGCAGCCGGCCGCCTGGCAACTGGCGCTTGACTTGCCGACCGGGCAGGACATGGTTGCGCTGGCTGGGATGACCGATTGGGAGGGAATGATTGCCGACTACGATATCCTCGGCCTCTCCCCCCACCACCACCCACTCG
>CALMXF010000313.1 GCA_937870985.1 uncultured Chloroflexota bacterium | reverse complement strand
CAGCGCGCAGCGGTCCGTCTGCGGGTAGCCCAGCGTCGCCAGCACGGTCGTGTGCGGCCGGGCCCGACGAACATGAGCGACAACCCGTAGACTAGAGGCGGTACGACGCCGCCAGCTGCGACCCAGGAGGAGCCACCACGTGACGCTATCCACCACACGCGGGATCAACACTCCCGCCGTCAACTCTGCCCGCACGATCGTCACCGAGGGTGGCACGCCACTCACCGGCGAAATCCGCATCGGCGGGGCAAAGAACGCCGCGTTGCCGATGATGGCGGCTGCGCTGCTGACTGACGAGCCCTGCGTCCTGGAAAATCTGCCGATCCTTGAAGATATCTTCGTCATGGTGGATCTGCTCCGATTCCTCGGAGCAGACGTTGAGCTGGACACCGAGCAGCATCGTGTTCGCATCCATGCCGCCGAACTTGTCAATCGGATCGCTCCGGCCGAGCTGGTCGAACGCATGCGAGCGTCATTTCTCGTCTCCGGCCCTGTCCTGGCTCGCGCTGGCGAGATGGAGACTCCTGCTCCCGGTGGCTGCAAGCTTGGCAGTCGGCCGGTGGATGTCGATGTCCGTGGATTCAAACGCATGGGCGCCAGCGTCTACGTCGGTGACGGGTTCTATCGGATGACCGCGCCGCGGCTGGAGGGCGCTGACCTCTATATGGATTACCCCAGCCACACCGGCACCGAGAATCTGCTGATGGCAGCGACGCTGGCGAGGGGAACAACAACGATCGCCAATGCCGCTTCGGAGCCGGAGATCGTCGCGCTCGGCCATATGCTGCGTGAGATGGGCGCGAGGATCGAGGGGATCGGCACCCCATATATCACCGTCAAGGGAGTCGAGCGGCTACGAGGCTTCCACACATCGATCCTTCCCGATCGGTTAGAGGCCGGGACGTTCGCGATCGCCAGCGTCATAACCGGCGGCGAGATCATTCTCAACCGAGTGAACGAGCGGGACATGCTGCCGCTGACCCACAAGCTGCGTGAAGCCGGCGCGGGGATCTGGTGGAGTGACGACTCGATGATGGTGCGACCACGCGGAAAGCTTGAGTCACTGGAGATCCAGGCATTGCCCTTCCCGGGCTTCCCGACGGATCTGCAGGCCGCGTTCGCTGTGCTGTTGACTCAGGCCGAGGGGACCAGCCGTATTTTCGAGCGCGTGTTCAACGACCGACTGCGCTACACCGACGAGCTGAAGAAGCTCGGCGCAAAGATCACACTGGTCAACTCGCAGGAAGCGAGCATCACTGGCCCAAGCCCGCTTCGCGGCGCTGATGTCCGCGCACTGGATATTCGTTCGGGCGCCTGTCTGATCCTGGCCGGCCTCGTCGCCGAGGGCGAGACCCGTGTCCACGATATCCACCACGTCCGTCGTGGTTACGAGGACATCGTCGGACGCTTCCAGCAGCTCGGCGCGCGGATACGCTACGAGTAGGCGACAGCCGCTCGAAGAGCAGGCTTCTTCCGGAGCACCGTGACGCCGGACACGCAACAGGATCTGTGGCTGTTCGGCGGGGAACGCGCTGCTTCTACGCGCGTACGTACGCGGCACGATGCGCAACCATACTATGATAGAATCCATGATTATGGATGCTCGTCACGGGGTGTCCGTACATGTGTGTATCGCGAGTGACCTCGCGAATCCCTGGGAGCCTACTTGGGCAAGCAGCTCGGAATCGACCTTGGCACGGCGAACGTCCTCGTCTTCCTGCGGGGGCGGGGCATCGTTATCAACGAGCCATCCGTCGTCGCCATCTCGGCGCGCGACGGCAAGGTCAAGGCGGTCGGGCTTGAGGCGCGTAACATGCTCGGGCGCGAGCCGCGCGAGACGATCGAGGTCGTCCGGCCGATGCGCGATGGGGTAATCGCGGATTACGTCGTTACCCAGGAGATGCTGCGCTACTTCATCAACAAGGCGGTCGGGCGCTTTTCGTTGACTCGCCCGGACGTGATGATCTGCGTGCCGGCCGGCGTCACCGGCGTCGAGCGGCGGGCTGTCCGCGACG
>CALMXF010000312.1 GCA_937870985.1 uncultured Chloroflexota bacterium | reverse complement strand
CTATGCCCGACCAGTGCCGGCCGCTCGATCTGGAGCGCGTCGAGGAGATCCCGCAGGTCTATCGCCATGTCGTCCGCTGTATACCCGCTGGCCGACACCTCGCTATATCCGTGACCGCGCAGGTCATAGGTCGTAATCCGGTAATGATCCCAGAGTAGCGGGATGATCTTTAGGTGCCAGACGGCCAGGTTTCCGGTGAGGCCATGAATCATGACCACATCTGGTCCGTTGCCCACCTGCTGATAATGGAACTTCAGCCCGCTTCGCACGACGATCTTCGGCATTCGTAATCCTCTGTCTCCGGCTATTCGACGTAGCCGAGTGCCCGGAGGCGACTAAGAATCGTCGCTTCGGCGTCTTCATCGAGGAGCGACTCAATTGGCCCCGCTGGGCCTGCCGCTACGGTCAGGCCGGCCTCCAGCCAGCGCGGCCCACGCCGCGACAGTTGGTCCGGCGCTAACGCAGCCTCGGGAATCCGACCGGCAATATCCGTGGGTATCGGCAGGTCAAGGCTATAGAGCACGAGAGGGGCGACATCCAGTAACGACACCTCGTCGAGACGCCGGCCGGCGCGAATTCCCGGGCCATTGGCGATGAAGATCCCGTCCCAACGGTGGTTGCCGATCGGGAGATCGCGCTCACGAAACAGCGTGTCGGCCCGCAGAATCGAGATTCCTGCGCCATCCGCGAGCGTCAGGGTCAGGTCCGGGGCAAGCTGCTCGTACGGCCCGGCGAAGGCCGCTTCGCGCGTATGGATGGCAGTGACGAACGGGCGGCCAGAAGACGGGTGTCGAATTGACCGGAGCGCGGCGATCAGCTCTTCACGCACTTCCGCCGGGTCACGACGGTTGCTGCTCGCCGAAGACCCGGGGGCACGCGTAACGATATTGATGCCCATGCTGCTCGGCGTCGCGCAGTAGGCGACCGTCCGGTCCCAGTCGAGCTCGAAGACATGACGAGTCATGCTGGCGAACCCGACTTGAGGCGTCGCCTGCGATACCGTCTCAGTCGAATCCTTCCAGGCAAGAAATCCTTCCTGCTCGAGCCAGCTATTGATATAGAACACGTCAGACGATGGGCCGAACCCGTGATCGGAAACCACGACGACGGTGACATCATCCCCGGCCCGACTGACGAGATCCGCAAGCGTCGCATCGAGTCGGTGGAAGTACTGCTCGCAGAGATCGATGATCTCCTGCTCCCATGGCGTCGGATTCATCGGCTTGCTGGCCGGGTCGAGAAACCGCCAGCACAGATGCTGAAGCTTGTCCGCGCCGTCGAAGATGACCCCGACGAGGTCAATGTCGTCCTCGGCCAGCAGAAAGCGCAATATCTCGGACCAGCGCTGTTCGCGACGCGTATGCAGGCGGATCCAGTCGGCATATTCCTCGGCAGCGCAGCCCTCGATCGCCTTGGCCTCGAGCGTCATATCGAGCGCGAGCTCTCGCGGATCGAAGCTCGGCAGCGTTTTGAGCTGGTCGAACAGCCCCGGCGGGTAACAGCCCAGCCGCAATTGCCGCCACGGCATCCAGCCGCCCGGGACGATGTACCCGGCCACCGGCGGAGGTGGAAACATCAGCGGGAAGTTCAGGCTGACAACCCGCTTTCCGTGGGTGCTAGCGATCGACCAGATCGTCTCGCTTCGGACATCCTGCGAGCTGGCGAAGTGGTAATACTCGCTCTCCGGTGACTCCTTCTGAAAAAAGTCGAACACTCCATGCTGCCCGGGACGCTTACCGGTCATCACTGATGTCCACGCCGGCGGCGTCAGCGGGGGCACGATGGAACGCAGAGGAGCGCGAACTCCACGGTCGACCAGGCCGGCCAGAAATGGCATGAGCCCGCGCTCCATCAATGGATCGAGCACGGTAAACGTCGCGCCATCGAGACCCAGCAGCAGCGTTCTGGCCATCCTCAACGCTCCCTGACCGCTATCGGCCGGCGATACTGGCACACATACTCGACGAGCTCGCCGACGGTGATATCTCGCTCCGCGATCGGGCGATTGCCGATCTCCGCAAGAAACTCAGCGAAGGGGAGCTGTCCATAGCGCTGCTGGAGCAAGGTGCCGAGGATCACCAGATCCAGTGACTCGAGGCCCATATCGGCCAGGAAGCGGGTATTCTCGGTGACTTCACCGGAGTACTCCCAGTCGTCGGCCATCTGATTGATCATGTTGAACACTTCGGCCAACACAGTCGGATCGCTCGTTATCATCGTCGTGCTTCCCTCGTTATGAAATCCATCGACGCCCCCCATCAAGCAGGATCGTGCAGAACCTTGCCCATCACCCAACGGTTACGGCGCTCACCAGGTCACCGTGCAGGGCTGTGTCAGCAATGAATCGCATACTCCGCGCCATGTCATGATTCTCCAGGCGTCCACGGCGCTCGATCTCCAGACGACCGCTCGCGCGATCGATTCCCACGACCGCGAGCGAACGCGGCCCGTCGCGAAGTCCGGTCCCCAGCGACTTTCCCACCGCTTCCTTCGCGCACCAGCCGCGAAGCATCCATTCCGCGTCGCTTGGCGCGCTCGCTATCAACGACCGCTCGGCGTCATCAAACGCGATCTCGGCATACCCTTCGGGGCGATTCCTGACCCGCTCAATGTCGATACCTGCGCGACGGCCATCCGCCGGGAGCATCGCGAGCGCAACCGCAAGCCCGTTCGTATGGGAGATTGATACGAGTGGCGCCTCACCGACCAACGACACCCAGGGGCCACCGACCAGTGGCTGTCCCTCATCACCGATGCCGATTTCGATGTCGGCTGGGCGCAGGTCAAGGCCGAAGTGACGCTTCAGGAGCGTCTGCACCGCCTCCTTGGCGGCGGTTCGCCCACCGAGCCATTCGAGCTGACGGTTGTCAGGAAGGCGCAGCGCGGCAAACAGCTCGCGCTCGGTCCGCCCGAGCACGCGTCTCGCCCAGACGCGTTTCCAGAAGGCATGATCCGACGAGATGGTCGTTTCAACGGCGCGGCAAGCCAGCCAGTCGCTTCCTGCATACGACGCTGCGCCATCTGGCCAGTCGGTTGACACGGTCGCGTCCTCCCGCGTCAGGATCAGCGCGTGAAGGTGGGACGGGACATCAAAGCGCTTGTCTTCCCAGCCCGTCAATCGCATCCAGGGGGTCCCGTCCGCGAGGCAGAGCTCGATATTGGATCGCACAAGCTGGTCGCCAATCAGCCCGATCGCCGCGGCGCAGCCGATCGGGGCGCCAACCGGCGATGGCGCGCTGAAGATGTCCAGTGCCTTCAGGCGGAAGGGGAAGATCACGCTGGCGGATTCCAGGTGCTCGGTAGTCCAGAAGCCGATAACCTGTCCCGCGGCGTCGAGCGCGACTGGATCCAGCACGAAGTTCGGGACCATGGCGTCATCGAAAAACCGATCGGCCGGCAGGCGCTCCAGCCGGGCAATAATGCCGTCTCGCCCGGTCGATTCAATCGCCTTCACACCTTGCCAGGCCGGCCCGTGAAACATGACATCTGCATAGAGCCGATCGCTGGTCCATCGTGACGGCCGCGCCTCTGTCGGGCCAGAAATCCTGCGACCGTCGGACGTCGGGTACTCATCGGCCAACACGACAACGGCGTCGACGATGGGCGTCGGAGCGACATCGCCTGCGGCCAAATTTCGCAGCTCGACGTGGACAAGGCCGCCATCGAGCTGTGAGGCGGCCACCTGAAGTGTCAGCGGCTCGTCCTCCCACGCCAGCCACTGGCTGGCGTAGACATCGCGCATGCCGACGACGATCTTGCCCGGGCAAAGATACGATGCTGCCTCGGCCAGGATCTCGAGACTCATTGTTAGCGGCATGATCGCGAGCGCGACGAGGCTATCGTCAGTCGTTGACACTGTCCGGCCGAGGGTGTGATCTCGCAGATAACGGTCGTAGTCGAGATCATAGACTCGCTCGGCGACCAGCCGCTTCCCCGGCTCGCATGTGACGACCGTGCCCAGCAGGGGATAGTCACCTGTCGAGCCGTGGGCTGAATCGTCGCAACACCAGATGGCTGAATCATCCTCGGTCGATCCGACCCCACGGAGATATGCCTCCATGATCTCCTGCTGGGAGATGAGGAATCGATCCATGATGCCGAGATGCGCCGCCAACACTCCCTCGACATCCTCGGCGGGAAGTAGCGGCGCCACCCCGAAGACCGGTTCGTCCACGGAAACCAGCGACGAGTCCTCAGGGAACGAGGGCGCCTCGTCGCGCGGGGGCGGGATCAGATGAACCCCCGCCAGCGTCGAATCGGTGAGAGGGTCGGCGCTCGCTTTCTGAGGCTCGGTCGTAACCTGCGCCGGCATGGCTCTCACCTGCTCTACGACTGCCTCAGACAAGCGCAGCATCGGCCACGACGAAGAAAGCGGCATCGGACTGGAGCGTCGAGCGACGCCCTCCGGCTCATGCCAGTTGATCTGACGGGGCAGACGGCGAGCGTACAGGTGATCGAGATTCAGGCTCACTCCATGGGCAACCAGGAGACCGATCAGGTGATTCAGTTGGGTAATGCCCGATCGTCGCATCACATTTGCTGGAACGACGCAGGCCGGCCGGCCGCGAAGAATATCCTCGACAAACGCGGAGAGGTTGCCTCGCGGGCCGACCTCGACGAATACGCGCGCGCCATCCTCGTAGAGTGCGTCGATGGTGCGCTGAAACTCCACGGGGCGCGACCAGTGATCCAGAAACAGTTCCCGAATCGCCCCGGGTTCAGCGGGATACGGACCTGCCGTCGCGCACGAATAGAGCGGGATGCGCGCCTCGCGAATCGGCGCTTGCTCGTAGAGGCGCTGAAGGTCGGCAGCGTACGGGGCGAAGAGCGGCGTATGAACAGCCCTGTCGTAGGCGAGCTGCTCAAAGATGAGACCATCGCGCTTGATGATTGCGATGGCGCGCTCGGCTGCAGCCTGTTCGCCGATCAGGATCGCCTGATGCGGGCAGTTATCCACGGCAAGATAGATATCACCACCTGCTTCGCGGGCAACCTCTTCTACTCGGTCTCGTGACGCCCCGATCGCCAGCAACACCGCCCTGGGGACGTCGTCGTGCGACTCGGCGTCGGAGTAGTACTGATAGAGCGCCCGCCCCAACGCCATGAAGCGGTCGTCGTCGTCGACATCGAAAACACCTGCCGCGTATGCCGCCGCGTACTCGCCGCTGCTGTGTCCAACGCAGACATCAGCCGGCAGGTCCAGATTGCGAAGCAATGCCAGCATCGCCTGGTTTGCCGCTTGAACCGCTTCGATGGCGAGATCCATCTGCATCAGCCGGTTCTCGGCACGTCGGCGATCGGCGTCGGTGAAGGCCGGCCGAGGGAAGATGTAATCACTCGGCAAATCCCCGCGCGGATGGCCGAAGAACATCCGGTCGTACCGATCGAAGACTTCGCGCACCTCCGGAAAATGCAGGCACAGGTCGGCAAACATGCCTGGGTACTGCGCCCCCTCACCGGGGAACAGCAGCGCGACCTTGCCGGCCAGCCCAACTGGCTCCGAGAAGTAGTAGATACCCGAAACATCCTTGATCTGCTTGCAGGCCGGGTCTTCGAGTCGCTTGGCGACCCGCTCGAGCTTCGCGCGTAAGTCGGTAACAGATGTCGCGACAACCGCGACGCGCGCGCCACCGCGGGGCTCGCTGCGTTCGAGATTGAGCGTGTAGGCCACATCGGCCAACGCAGGCTCGTCTCTCGCGCCATCCTGTGCATCAGCGAGTATCGTCGACACGTGTTGCACTCGCGCGAGCAGGTCGGCGGGACCGGCGGCGTCCAGGATCACGACCTCGCTATCCCATGGCGGAAGATGGCCCACGTCCGGCAATCTGGCCGGGGAATCCGGCAGATACTCTTCGAGGATGGCGTGAGCATTGATGCCACCGAAGCCGAACGCGTTGATGCCGGCCCGGCGCGGCGCTGGCCCCCCATGGATCCATGGTCGGGTCTCCGTGTTCAGGTAGAAGTGTGATTTCTCCAGCTCGAGCTTCGGGTTTGGCTCGGTCACGTGCAGCGTTGGCGGCAGCACCTTGTGATGGAGCGCCAGCGACAGCTTGATCAGGCCGGCCACGCCGGATGCCGGGATCGTATGGCTGATCATCGACTTGACCGTGCCGAGCGCGCAACGAGGCAGCCCAGCCTCGCGCTGCCCGAAAACACGCGTCAGTGCCTGTGCCTCGACGACATCTCCAACCGAGGTTGCTGTGCCGTGCGCTTCGATCAGCCCGATTGTGTCGGGCGACACGCCAGCATCCTCGTAGGCTCTACGCAGCGCAAGCACTTCGCCGTCGATGCGCGGCGCCATGACGCTGACCCCGCGGCCGTCACTCGCGACACCCACTCCGCGCAAGACCGAATAAATTCGGTCACCGTCGCGCTTTGCGTCCGCAAGGCGCTTCAGAACGATCATGCCGATCCCCTCCCCGAGGAGGGTTCCGTTGGCGTCCTTGTCGAACGGGCGGATCTGCTGATCGCGCGAGAGCGCACCGAGCTGACAGAAGACGTTGAGCGCGGCTATCGGCATCCAGACCTGCGAACCACCCGCCAGCGCAAGATCGCACTCGCCATTCAGCAAGTCACGCATCGCAAGCTGGACGGCAACGAGCGACGAGGCGCATGCGGCGTCGACAGTATATGAAGGCCCCATAAGATCGAGGCGATTTGCAATCCGGCCAACGATGATATTCGGGATCAGGCCTGGAACCGTTTCCGGCCCGATCGGCGGCAAGACGCGCTTCATTTCCTGGCGCAATAGCTCAATCTTGTCGTCGCCAAATTCGGGATTCAGCTTCTTGACCAGCTCGAGCGTCTGGCCGACAACCATCGTGCGTTGAATCGCCGTTGCGTTGCCGCCGTTGAGATACGTGCCTTTGCCAAGGACGATCGCGGTGCGATGCCGGACATCTTCGGGCAAGTCAGTGCACCCGGCGTCAGCCATCGCGTCATACGCAAGCTTCAGCGCCAGCCACTGGTCTGGCTCGCCACCGACCGACATGGGTGGAATGCCGTAGGCCAGCGGGTCGAACGACACGAGCGACCCAAGATATCCCCCACGTTGGCAGTACACCTTATCGGGGTCGGAAAACGCCTGATCGTAGTAGATATCTGGATCCCACGCCTCGGGCGGCGGACCCGAGACGGCGTCCACCTTGTTCAAGATGTTCTGCCAGTACGCATCCACGTCTCGGGCGCCGGGGAACAGGCACGACATGCCGATAATTGCGACACCATCGCGCTCGCCAGAAGGGCTCGTGTTTCGGCGATCACTCATATTCTTCATTACACCTCCGGACAGGGAGCCGGGCAGCGACGTTGCGTCCGGTCGTTCATTCGTTTGCGACTGCCACACGGTTGAGCGCGCGCGACCCGGCTCCCACCATGTTGGTGATCGTTCCGGCGAGGGTCCCATCATTCAGATAGAAAGCGTGGTCTGCGTGGCACATCGGCATTCTGCTTTCCGGTCGGATGTGGAGTTCGTGCCTGAGAGCCGATTGTGAATTGTCTGCGGTTGCCGCGAACGGAACGAACAGCGACATCGTCCCGAGCTCGTTCGGCAGTGGCGTCATGTCCCAGCGCAGGCGAGTCCAGAGAAGCTGCATCTGCAACGCGCTATCGACGACGACGGGATCGATAATCCAACTCGCGCCCGACACACCCCGAAGGCATGCAGACGGTGTCGACGGTTCGATGGACGCCACGGCGCCATCCGCGCTTATACCGTCGATTGACACTACCCCGTGGAACAGCGGACCGTGAAACAGATACGAACGGTAAGCATTCGCGACAGTCATCGGGAATGGCTCGAGACCCACCGGCGTGCCGGCGACAGGAAGCGACCGGGTCGCCTCGCCAAGCTCGACCGTCCCGCGATAGTGGATCCTCGATGACGTTGTCGACGAGAGCGTGACATCGACGATCGCTCGCGACGCGGTGGAGTCAGGCCGCGGTCGGGCAGTGGCTCGAATCAGCTGCGGGCTCGCGACGGTGATGCCATTGAGCAGCCGCACGTCGCGCACGACAGCCACCGGGAGCTGTGGGACCGTGACCGCAGCAGCCTCGGCGATCAGCTCCAACGCGACCGCGAACGGGACAACCGGGGCGCCGTCGATCCGATGATCCTGGAGATAGAGGTCGACATCGGGGTCGAAGGCCCGGATGATCTCAACCCCACCGTCGGCCAGCGACGTGAGATCACTCTTGATAGACAGCAGCGGCAGCGCCGCGCGAGTCAGCTTCTGCCCGCCCGATGGTTGATCCGAGGCAGGCAGAGTGATCGCGTCGTGGGAGTCACCCTCGCCCAGTGGCTGCCGGCTACCGCCGACAACAACCTCCACCTCGCCCTTTCGGCCGAAGCGCAACTCTTCGATGAGTCGGTCGCAGCCAACCGAGAGCGGGATCAGCTCGACGCCCCGCTCGGCAAACTGACGCTGGACACCCTCCGATACCATGCCGGTCTTCAGCCAGGGTCCCCAGTTGATGGAGGTTACGTGCGCAGCCCAGCGGCCGTCCAATTCCTGGGCAAGCTTGTTGAGAACCTCGCTCGCAGCGGCGTAATCTGCCTGCCCGCGGTTTCCGAACCGACCAGACACGGACGAGAAGAACGTCACGAAACGCAGCGACTCGGGACGAAGCGCAGCCGCCAGAGAGAACGCGCTGTGGGCCTTGGTGGAGACCACACGCTCGAACGAGTCGAGCTGCTTGTCCCGGATCAGCTTATCCTCGATGATCCCCGCGCCGTGGATCACGCCATCGATGCGTCCGTGTCGCAGGTAGATATCATCGATGACCGCGCGGAACGCCTCGGCGTCCCGCACATCACAAGACAGGTATTCAACGCGTGAACCTGCTCGTCGCAGACGAGCGAGGTTCTCCTCCACTTCTCGCTGAGCGATGAGGCGACGATACTCCCGCTCGACCGAGCCAGCCGTCGGTGTCTCGCCGGCTGCGCGCTGACGATCCATGATCGCCTGCTTCAGCCCCCGCTCATCGCTGAACAACGCGGTCGCCGGCTCTTCCTGCTCGATGGGCGTCCTGCCGACGAGCACCAGCGTCGGCCGGTAGCGTTCGGCCAACCTCAGCGCCGCCTCGGCTGTGATTCCCCTCGCCCCGCCAGTGATCAGGACAATCGAGTCATCGTCCAGCGGCTCGACCGCTTCGCGGCCGGTTATCGGCGCTGGCGCGATCGTCACGCCAATCCGCGTGCCGGCCTTGTAGCCCACCTCAGTCAGACCGTCGGCGGCGAACAGCTCGTCCATTACACGCTGGGCGGCGAGACCCGGATCATCCGTTTCGACATCGACGACTTTCGCCCGAACGTCAGCCCACTCCTGCGGTATCGTTTTGATGAAGCCCGAGAGAGCGCCATCTCCGGAAAACGATCCGTCGGGCACACCCCCGATGGCGAGAGCGCCACCCTGCGCAACAACTCCGAGGACCATCGCCCCGCCCCGTGACGCCGCCGACTCCAGATCCGAACGCAGCGCCTGACTGATGAGGAACATGGCGTTGAGGTGATGGTCGAGCTCCTGTGCCGCCAGGTCTGGCTCGCTGAGCGCAATCGATCGATCACGTGCCAGCGTGGCGAGATGCACGAGCGCCACGGCCGGTCCATGTTCGGCGCGAAGTGACGCGACCAGTGAGCTCGCCGTATCGGCGCTATCAACAGCGTTTGCCCGGGTATCGACCCGAACCGCTGTATATCCATCTGCTAGAAGGCTTTCTGCAAGCCTGGTTCCGACTTCACCCCTATCATCGATCAGGACGATGGCCCCGCCTGGCGCGAGCTGGCCAGCTCGGTTCGCAGCGCCAACCGGGTGTGTCTGCACCATGAACCGGCCGATCCGTGCGCCGGCCGGTTCATGGTCAAAAGGGCGGCGATCCTCCTTCGCAGCGACGAGCGATGGTTCTCCATCATCCATCGGCGAAAGCAGATCTTCCAGCGCGTCAACCACCTGATTGAGCGTCTTGCTACTCGTGATCCGTTCGATATCCGGCGTTGATCCGTCCGGGAAAGGCAACGTCTGCATCAGCGTCCCGGCTATCTCAACCCGCTTGATTGAGTCGATACCGAGGTCTGCTTCGAGATCAGCATCGAGCGACAGCATCTCCGGCGGATACCCCGTCCGATCGCTGACGATCGTCAGGAGCCGTTCCAGCAGCTGACCGCGACTCAACACGTCGTGGGTGTCAGCCACCGGAGCCACAGGCGGAGCCGTCGGTTCGGGTGCAGCTTTCGCGGCCGGCGGCGCTGGTGGCGCGACAGACGCCGTTGCCGCAGGTGGGGTCGGTGGCGTGGCTGCCATAGTCACAACTGACGCCGGAATGTCGGTATGCGAATGCCCATTCGTGATCGGCGCTGCTACCACGGGAGCGGGCGGCGGAAGCTCGACAATCCGTTCCCTCGGGGTTGCGCGCGCTTCGATTACCCGCGACTCGGCCGCCGGGCGGTATGCGCCGAGATACGCAAGCATGACGCTTCGCTGTGTTTCAAGGAATTGCTGCATCACCTGCTGGTGCCGATTCACGACATCACTCACGCGATCGGGACCAGCGAGCGGCGCGGGCTGCGAGCCCAGAATTGCGGGCAGGTCGCGCCGATCGATGGGCGGACTCTCGGGCTCATCGGTGTGGGCAGCAGATGCTCCATTCTGCATCGTCGCTGTCATCGTCGTGGATCCCTTCCTTGGCGTCATGGGTCCGGGTGGCGACCCATTGGCGTCGAAATGACCGTTTGTCGAACTGATCTGGGTGGTCAACCCGTTCGTGTGACCCGACCTGTCAGACGGAGCGCCGGTCTGGAGAGTCTCGCCTGACGGGCGAGACAGTGAGACTGTCAGCGGCGGCTGCCGGCCGGCGCCTTCGTGTCGCAGAATGCCCTCGTCGATCTGG
>CALMXF010000311.1 GCA_937870985.1 uncultured Chloroflexota bacterium | reverse complement strand
AGGACTCGCCTGGCTGGTCGGGCTGCCGGGGAATGTCGGCGGCGCGGTTGTCAACAACGCCGGGGCGCACGGCGGCGAGATCTCGGACTTCCTCGTGTCGGTCCGGGTCGTTGGCGAGGACGGTGTGCTGGTCGAGCACGATCGCGACTGGCTTCAGCCACGCTATCGTGGCACCCGGCTGAAGTATCCCGCGCACAGAGAGACGATCGTTGTCGTGGACGCGACGTTCCGGTTTGCCAAGCGTTCGGCGGTCGAGCTACTGGCAGAGGCGGACGAGTACGCTGAGTATCGTCATCGCACGCAGCCAACCGGCGCGTGCGCCGGGTCGATCTTCAAGAACCCGGACGGAGACTATTCCGGAAGGCTGATCGAGCAAGCTGGCCTGAAGGGCGCGCGAGTGGGCGGCGCGACGGTATCGACCATGCATGCCAATTTCATCGTCAACGATGAGAAGGGCACCGCGGCCGATATCATCGAGCTGATCCGCCTCGTCCAGGACGAGGTCGAGCGCCAGACCGGCATCCGGCTTGATCCGGAAGTCGAACGAACAGGAGACTGGTCATGACCGGCCGCCGTCGCGTCAGAGTCGGGGTTGTCTTCGGCGGCCGGTCTGGCGAGCACGACGTCTCGTTGCGCTCGGCGCAGACAGTGATGAGTGCGCTTGAGGCGGCCGGCCACCAGGTGGTGCCGATCGGCGTCACCCGCCAGGGGGCATGGCTGACCAGCGGCGACCCGATGGGTGAGCTTCAGGCCCAGTCGCCACTATTCGCGCTGACGGACGACGGTCGTTCGCGCGGCTCGGTGCTGGATGAGGTCGAGGAGCTTTCGCTGCGGGCTCGCGGTTCGGCCGAGGTGGCGGTGATCCCGGCTGAAAACTGGGCAGGCAGCTTCGACGTGATCTTCCCGGTGTTGCATGGCCCGATGGGTGAGGATGGCGCCGTCCAGGGTCTGTTCGAGTTGGCCGGCCTGCCCTATGTCGGGGCCGGCGTGATGGCTTCGGCCGTTGCGATGGACAAGGCGATCTCCAAGCAGGTGCTCGCGCATGCCGGCATTCCGCAGACTCCGTGGTTGGCGGTGCTCCGCAAAGAGTGGGATCGGTTCCCGGAGTCTGTCGTTGCCGACGTCGAACGTGAGCTGGGCTACCCATGCTTCGTCAAGCCTGCCAACCTGGGGTCGAGTGTCGGCGTCACCAAGGCGCACAGCGCCAGCGAGCTGCCGGCGGCGATGGCCGAGGCCGGCCGGCATGACCGCAAGATCGTGATCGAGAAGGGGGTTGACGCCCGCGAGCTGGAAGTGTCCGTTCTTGGCAACGATGAGCCGACCGCGTCGACCGTCGGTGAGGTTGTCCCCGGCCACGAGTTCTATGACTACGAGGACAAGTATGTCGACGACTCCTCGCAGTTGATCATCCCGGCGATGATCCCTGATGAGGTGGCCGAAGAGGTCCGCGGACTGGCAATACGCGCGTTCCGCACGCTCGACTGCGCAGGGATGGCCCGCGTGGATTTCTTCCTGGAGCGGCAGACGAATCGGGTGCTGCTCAATGAGATCAACACGATCCCGGGCTTCACGGCGATCAGCATGTACCCCAAGCTCTGGGAAGCAAGCGGGATCCCGCTGCCGGATCTGGTGGAGCGGCTGATCGGGCTGGCGATCGAGCGCCACGAGGAGCTACGAGGCGGTGGCTGAGCCACGCTCGTCCGCTGGAGCACTGCCCGCGTCGAGCATCGCGAGTGGCCGGCGCCGGCATGGCGGCGGCGTCGCGCGCTCGGGTCGTATTCCAGCCGGTGTCATCGTTGTTGCATGCGGCATCTTGCTCTACGGCTTTCTGTTCTCCGGCGATTTCCTGGTCGCGTCGGTTGTGGTGCGTGGCACGAGCCTCGGGGATCCGGCCGAAGTGGCGACCGTCGCCGATGCGATTGGTGAGCCGATCTTCAGCATCGACGCCAGCCAGGCCGCTGGGAGGGTCGCCCGGCTGCCCTACGTCGAGCGGGTTACCGTTCGCACCAGCTTCCCGGATAAGGTGACGATCACCGTCGTCGAGCGCCAACCAGTGCTTGCCTGGCAGGCCGGCGGGCAGGTCTGGCTGGTCGACACGCGTGGTCATATCCTCACAGGGTCCGCGCCCGTGCCGGATGGTGTCCCGACCATTGTCAGCGAGATGGACGCGCCAGCGGTGGGAGGCACGCTCGACCCTGCGATCGTCGCAGCGGGAGTTGCTGCTACCCAGACGCTCGGGACGGTTTCGACCGAGGTGCGCTGGACTCGGGACGATGGCCTCGTCGCCACGCTGCGCGACGGGCGGCACGTCATCCTGGGATCGCCCGACCGGATGCCAATGAAGCTGGCTGTTTACCAGACCGTCGTCGGTAGCGGCGCAGCCTGGCAACTACTGGACTTGCGCGAACCCGACCGTCCGTATTATAAGTAGATGCAGAGTGTACGTACAGTGTGGTACAGTGGTTGAGAGCAGTCTCATGTTGAGTTTCGTAGGGTCGCGGGTGGGGTACGATCGAAATCACCGTCAGGCGATGAGGAGCGGACGCTCGCGCAGGCCGCGACGAGACGAATGACCGGAGTAGCAGCCGTGCCTGACCAGTTCATCGTCGGTATCGACATTGGCGCGAGCAAGCTCTGCTCGGCTGTGGCGCTCCGCGATCGCGATGGCGGCGTGCGCTACGTCGGTCACGGCAGCACCTCGTCTGGCGGTTTGCGCGCCGGCGAAATCGCCGACCCGGAGGCGTTGGGCGGCGCGTTGAAGCGCGCGGTCGAGGAGGCACGCTATCTCATCGGCGTTAGCGTCGAGGATATCGTGGC
>CALMXF010000310.1 GCA_937870985.1 uncultured Chloroflexota bacterium | reverse complement strand
GGGCGAGCCGAGGCGGCGCGGATCGCCAGTGGGCTGGGCGTCGCCAGCGCCGACTAACCCTCGGCGGCGCGCTGCTCGACGAAGCGTCGCGCCAGATCGAGATTATCGGTCGTAAAGCCATCGACGCCCCAGGCGAGGATCTGATCCAGCCTTTCCTCCGTATTGATCGGCCAGGTGATTACCGTCGAGACACGTTCCTTCAGCGCGGTGACGATCTCGGCGTTCAGCAGCCGGTAGTGAATGGAGATCGCGTCGTGGTCGTCACGCTCCAGCCGCGGCCAGACACGGTCGAGCTGGCGCAGGTTGCCGATCGAGTGGACGACGGTAACCTGCTCCCAGGCACGAAGCTCATCGAGCAGTCGCCAGTCTTGCGAGCAGACCAGCAGCGGGTCGTCACCGTGGGTAGCGCGCCAGGCGGCGACGAGCGAGGCCGGCAGGCCGGGCACACCATGCTTGAGGTCAATGAAGAGGCTCGTATCCGACGCAAGCTGGCCCAGAAGCTGGTCGAGCGTGAAGCGCGGCTTGCGCCCACTCTCGATCGACCAGCGATCCCAGAGAATGGGGACCGGGCCGATCGTCTTCGAATGCCGCACCTCCAGCCGGCCGCGATAGAGCCAGATGTCGGCTTCGACGAGGTCGACGCCGGCTGCCTCCGCACTGTGCAGCTGCTCCACTGTGTTGCCGAACCGGTGAGCGACGACGAAGGGACGAGGAAGCGTCGCGATCGCTAACGCGCGTCCCCGCGCCGCGGCGACGGCTGTCGAGCTCTCCGGTCCCGGCGAGCGCGCGCCGCTCCCAGCAGATGGGAACGGCGGGGGCGAGGGCGTCTCTTCGTTAGCCCAGGACGTAGATGGCATGCCTGACGCGGGCGCGGTCGGGACGATCGAACGCTGCCAGATCGGCGCGACGCGAGTCACGATCAGGTAGCTGCTCACGACAATGAACCCGCCGGCTATTCCGTCGATGATGAAATGATTGGCAGTCAGCACGATAGCGGTATACATCAGCACCGGCATGATGACGCCGATCGCGCGCGTCCACCAGCGACGCGCCTCCAAGAAGACCGCCATCCCGGCCATCAGATCCCAGCCGAAATGCAGGCTGGGAAAGGCGGCATACGGGTTGGTCAGCGCAGGCGGCTGAAGGACGCGATAGGCGTCGGATCGCAGCGTTACCGTGTCGACCAGGCCGATATCCGGCACGAGGCGAGGCGGCGCGACCGGATAGAACAAAAAGATCGACATCCCGATCAATCCCGAGAGGAACATCGTATTTCGATATTTCGGATAGGCGTTCGGGTGGGCAATGACGAGCCACGCAAAGACGCCAGCCAGGAATGGCCAGTGTCCCCAGATATAGATCCAGTTGACGACATCGACCAGCCCGTCGTGCGTCATGATCTGCTGTTGCAGCCACGACTCGTGGAACAGTCCGAGCCGTGCCTCGACGTCGATGATGTGGTGGGCGTGAGCGAGGGCGACCTCGAGGCGAGCGTGCGCGAGTCCGCGAACGAGGAAGTAGAACAGTGCCGCCGGCGCGATCATCAGCACTTCGCGGATCAGCCGGACGCTGCGCTGATGTGACGCTGGAATCAGCCAGCGCACGACGAGACACAGGAGCATCAGAAAAGCGTAGGCCGCAGTGTTCCAGTCGAATGGGTTAAACGTGAGCGTTGGCAAAAACGTCGACTCCGACCGTTGCGGGAAAGGTTATCGGCGCCCCGTAGAATCCGGCCGAGCGCGGTAGCGGGGCAACCGACACAGCCATTTCAGCAATCAAGAATACGACGGGCTGCAACCGGATTCAGCGCACCCGTGCCTGAGGCGCGCGTCGCGGGGATGGTCGGAGATCAGGCGAAGAGGTTGAAAAGGCCGACCAGGTGCGGCATATAGAGCAGCCCGACGACCGGCAACGCGATGGCCAGATTGCCGACGGCAACAGTCCGCAATCGCTGGCTCGGTCGCCAGTGGCTGACCGCCCAGGCAAGCCCGGCCGCGCC
>CALMXF010000309.1 GCA_937870985.1 uncultured Chloroflexota bacterium | reverse complement strand
GCTGGCTGCTCCGGTCCGCACGGTCACGGCTTGCCTTGGATCACATGCTGCGGCGGCTCCCCTGGTGGCGCGATCGTGGCCAATCGACTGCCATCGGCGCTTCCAGCGCAGTCCGGCCTGATGACGCGGTCATGCTGATCGCGCGAGTCGGGCTTGGGCTGGACGTGCTCGACATCTCCCAACTACTCGATACAACGCCCGAGCAGGTCGCCGCCAGCCTGTTCGCCGGTCGCCGGGCGCTGGATCGCCGCATCGGCGAAGCCTGCGACCGATTCGCCGAGGCCATCGGCGAGTACGACGACCCGTCGGCCGACCCGGACGAGCGGGTAGCGCTCGTTACTCATGCGCGCTTCTGTCGCTCCTGCAACCAGGCGATCGAACGGTCGCGGCAGGTCGATACGTTGATTCATAGCGAGATGGATCGGATCTCCGTCGGGCTGGGCAGTATCCCTCCCGCGCGCGATCGTGCGACGAGGTTGCGGCCGGAGCTGCTCCTGCCGGCTGGCCTGGTTGCAGTTGCGGCACTGGTTGTCGTCGTGGGCGTCGTGGTCTTCGATCACCTGACCGCGCCTTCGCACATCCCGGTTTCCGCCCTGGCCGCGCCGCTGCCCGGACCGCCACTCACGGGCTGGCTGGTGACGAGTGGATCGTTGGGCCAGATTCAGGCGCGGAATCTGCGAACTGGCGAGACGCGGAACGTCGTGCCGTCTGACAACGAGAACAAACGCTGGCCGCTGATCTCCCCGGATGGTAGCCGGCTGGCGCTCGTGCGACAGACACCATCTGCGCCGTTCTCAGGAGCATTTCACGTCGATATCTACGATCTCGACGGCGTGCTGATCGCGACACATGAATGGGGCGGCGATGACGCGTATCGCTGGCCGTTCGGCTGGCTGAATAGCACGACCCTGCTGATGGCGGAGTGGCCGTTGAGGGCGACCGATGAGACGATCGAAGCGTATCGATCCCGACTGACACGCGAAACGGTCTTGCTGGCTGTCGATGCCGCGAGTGGCGCTACTCGCGAGCTCCTGCGCGGGGACATCGGTTACGCCGTCGCTGCGCCCGACGGGGCGATGGTCGCGGTTATCGGTGGCAGTAATGCGTCCGATGGGCGGTTGACCGTGACGGTGCGCCCGGTGAGCGCCGATGGTCTGGGTCCGCCGGTATGGAGCTATGACACCAACGATCCCGGGCTGGTGTGGTCGCCGGACAGTGGGACCATCTATGCGTCGGTATTCACCGGAACGCCAGACTCCGGTCAATTTCCGGCGATTGTCGCGATCGATCGTTCCGGGTCGGTCACGACGCTTGTCCGCATGGGCGAGCTGGGCGCAGTGGCGACACCCGTCACGGTGACGCGGGATGGACAGACCGTCATCGTTGCCGCAGGGGACGGGTCGCTGACAGGGGTCACCTACTGGAAGGTCGACCGGACGAGCGGCGAGTCACAACTGCTCGATGGGGCCGAGAGCGACGGCTGGCCAATGATGCCGCTCTGGTCGCCGGACGGCGGGCATCTGCTGCTACCGATCCACGAACCGTTCTACCTGTCGTCAGGTAACGCCGGAACATCCTATCCAGGCGGGGACAGCTCCGTTGCGCTGGTCTCCTACGATGCATCGTGGCAGCGTCGGGTTGTTGGTGGCTGGCTCGACTCGACGCGTAGCCTGCTGGCCTGGCTGCCCGAGGAGCGCTTTGCGACGACGGAGCCCTCGCGCACTGGAGATGCGCCGACGATCACCGCGCCGGAGCCGGTGCGCCTGGTTCGACGGTCGTTGCAGACGAGCCCCGACAGCGCAACCTCCCCCGATGGACGTTTCGTGATTCTCTACGACAGCGACGCGAAGATACCGATCATCTGGGATCGCACGCGGCAGGACGGGCGGCAGGTGGCCGGCGACTCAACGGAGCTGACCTGGCTCCCCGGTGGACGCGCGATCCTCGGCGTCGTCCCATTTGCGGACGTGGCCAACAGGCTGGCTGGCTTTGCTGCGACCGCTGAGGACATTATCTTCACGATTGACTTCCAGCATTTCGATCCGGTCGGTCTGGCGGAAAACACGAGGGCCTGGTATGAGCGACCATTGGCGTCGCCGAACGGCGCGATGATGTCGTTCTTCGTCGTCGACGAAGCGCGAGGCGATGTCACGCTCTGGATCGCGGGTTGGGGGCAGGGTTCGCGAGCTGTCGCCCGATGGTCGACTCCGCCCGGCGCGATCCCCAGTGTCCCCCTCACAGCCGTCTGGCTCGACGACCACACGCTGCTATTTGCTCGCCCCGATGACTGGGGTCGTGGCATGCCGCGCCAGGCGACGGTCGTCCGCGTCGTTGTTGACGGCGAAGACGCGCAGGTCGATCAGCTGACCGGGCTCGGTGGCCGTGGCGGCGATCGGGGGGTTGTTGTCCGGGAGATGGCGGTGAGTCCGGATGGCAGTCAGCTGGTCTATCGCCTGCGACACTACCGCGCCTTCGCTGCCGATCGCGAGCTGAGAGATTCTGTCAGCGTCGTGGCGTTGACCGATCTGACCCGCCCGATCGAGATCGCCGGCGGGGGCATCGGAGCGGGGCTTTCCTGGTCGTCGGATAGCCGCTGGATCGCGACCGGGGCCGACGGTCGCATTCTCATCGCATCCGGTGACGGGCGCGTCATTCGCGATGTTGCCAGCGAGCTCCCCGGCGCGGCGCACCC
>CALMXF010000308.1 GCA_937870985.1 uncultured Chloroflexota bacterium | reverse complement strand
CAGCCGTCGATCACGAGCTCCTCCCATCCCGGCATGGGCGAGGGTTGGGTCGGCAACGGCATGCCGGCCGACGTGATCGTGGTCCCCGACGTCGTGGCCCACGTCCCCGATCGGGCTGGTGACGGCGTCCTGGGCACGCAGCAGGCGGGCATCAGTGCCGGACCGGTCGTGGTCACTGGCGACCCTGCTGACATCACCGCCTACTCCCATTCCGGCATGGGCGAAGGTTGGCTCGGTCACGGCAAGTAGGTCGAGGCGACCGACCTCCCCAATAGTCGGGAGGACGCGGAAGTTGGCCGGCCGGGTGACGGCCCTCCGGGGATCAACCGATGACGACTCCCGGCCTAAGCGAGTTGTTGACGACGTCGTATCGAGGGATCGGTGGCCCTGCCCGTCCGGGTAGACTCCGATCCCCGCACCGAAGGGAGACCGACATGTTATACACGAGCGCAGCGGCCGGCGAGCTGGCGTGCGGTAATCCGGTTGGCCCGGTCTACGTCAGCCCCGTCGTCGGTGGCGTGCGCTGACGGCTCCCGGTCAGAGGATGACAGGAGCACCGGGGGCGACACGACCACTTCAATTTGTGAATCTCCGGCGACGCGCCCGCGAGCAGACAAGCTCGCGGGCGCGGTTTCGTGTGCCCGACCCTGATTCCCGGCCCATTGGAGATTACGAGCTGGTCAGGCGTGGCGAAGGCGTCGGTAGTTGACGACGCCGACGATGCCGAGGGCCAGCCCGGCCAGCGCGAAGAGACCGGTGCAAGCGACGACACCCAACCACTGGTTACGTGAGAGCTCGCTGCCGCCGCTTTTTGCCGGGGTACTTGTCTCCGGCGGAGCGTCCCCCTGGTAGTCAAGCGAAGCCTTCCATGCGGAGTCCAGCTCATCAATCGTCATCCCGAGTGAGCGGTCAACTGCCTCGGCGTAGGACACCTCGTCGCGAAAGACGGCGACCAGGGCCGCCAGCTTCTCCTCGCCCAAATCGTCGGCAATGAACGCGACAATCGACCCGCTCTGAGCGTATGACAGGATCGCCTGATCGGGATCGCTCGGGAAGCTGGAATTGAGCGCTCGGACGGGGATCAACCGTCCCTCGGTGATTGCCCGATCGAGCACACCCCGAAACTGCGGGTCAGGAGTCTCCTGGTTATAGACTGCCAGTCCTTCGTCAAGCCAGTTGGGTGGTGTGTTGAACGGGTTCGCCGTCGCCTGGTGCAGGATGAGATGCGATATCTCGTGCGGCACCATCCGACGGACTTCGGCCGCCGCGGCGTTACCCGGGTCGATCTCGGCAACGATCAGGTTCCACTCCGGATGCGCCTGGCCGCCAATCCACTCGGCTGAGTTCGGCGGCAGCGCTCGACTGAACGAGCGGCTGTCGCCGTAGATGACGAGTCGGATTGGCTCGCTGGCGACGACGCCGAACTTCTCGCTGAGCCGGTCGATCCCGCGGGTGGCTGTCTCGACGATGTCATGCGCGAAGCTCTGGTCTCCCCGATGCCAGTAGACGGTGACCAGCCCGTCGGTTACGTGGTTCCAGTCCAGCCCGTCATCCATGTAGAAGAGCGTCTGGGGTTGAGACTCCGTGACATCGCCATCTTGTTCGGTCACTCGCCAGTGATAGATGATGTCGAGCCCCGGCGGCAGATAATCCGCGTTCGTATCGACGTCATGACTCACCACTATCCGCCGGTTGGGCTCGACCGAAGGGTAGGCGGCCTGCAACACCCGGTCGCCGGCCGGCTGCCAGAAGAGCGCGACCTCGACGATCGGCGAGATCGCCTCGACGGTGAGATTGAACGTCATCGATCGCTGGAATATCGAGGTTGCGCTCATGTCGACGAAGCTGACGTTTGCAGCTCGCGTCGATCGTGGCGCGGCGACAACGACGGCGGAAAGCGCGAGGATCAGGAGCGCGAACGCGCGCAGACTAGTCCGCACGCACCTGCTCCTGCTGGTCCTGGAGCTGCTGGTGGAGGTATGACTCGATCGCCGGGTCGAGGTCTCCGTCGAGCACCGCCTGCACATTGCTCGTCGAGAAGTCCGTTCGGTGGTCGTTGACCATCGTGTACGGCTGCAAGACGTAAGATCGGATGCGGTTTCCCCACCCCTCGGTGACGTGTTCGCCCTTGAGCCTGGCGCGCTCGGCCTCCTGCTCACGGAGCTTCAGCTCAACCAGCCGCGAGCGCAGGATCTTGAACGCCGACTCCTTGTTCTGGAGCTGTGAGCGTTCGTCCTGGCAGGTAACAACGATGCCGGTCGGGAAATGGGTGATCCGGATCGCCGAGCTGGTCTTGTTGACGTGCTGCCCGCCGGCCCCGGAGGAGCGATACGTGTCGAGGCGGATGTCCTCATCGCGAATTTCGACCTCGGAGTCGTTCTCGACCTCCGGCAGCACCTCGACAAGCGCAAACGCGGTGTGGCGTCGGTGCGCCGAGTCAAATGGCGATAGGCGAACCAACCGATGCGTGCCGGCTTCGCCTTTCAGTAACCCGTAGGCATAACGCCCGCGAATCTCGATCGTCGTGCTCTTGATGCCCGCTTCTTCACCCTCGGTCCAGTCGAGGATCGAGGTCGAGAAGTCACGCTTGGCGGCCCAGCGTAGATACATCCTGCTCAGCATCTCGGCCCAGTCCTGCGCGTCGATACCGCCTGTCCCGGCGTGGATCGCCAGCAGGGCGTTGCTCTCGTCGTGCTCGCCGCTGAGCAGAAGCTGGATCTCCATCTGGTCGAGTTGATGGGCAAGCTGGTTCGTCTGAGTAGTGATCTCAGCGACCATCTCCTCGTCGTCCTCTGCCAGCTCGTAAAGCTCAAGCAGATCGACTGCCTGCTGGCTCATCCGCTCCCACTCGTCGATCTGGTTGCGGATGCCGGTGAGGCGTTGCATCAGACGCTGAGCGCGGCCGGCGTCATCCCAGAAGCCCGGCACAACTGACTGTGCCTCGAGCTCTCCTAGCTCGCGGCGCATCTCAGGTAAGTCAAAGACGCACCCCGATCTCGTCGAGCCGCAGCTTGATCCCTTCGAGCGTGTCTCGGAGGTTCTGTTCCATCGTCTGGCTATCCTTCATTCGTGGCGGCGCGAGTGTTGGCGTCGACGCACAGTACAAATTGTTCGGATGCTTCGTCGCGCTGAAGTGTAGCAATCGCCGCCGAGCGGCGCTGACGCATCGCGAGGGACAGTATGATCACATCAGTGGCCGGCTCGCGGAGGTGATAGATGAAGTTCGGACAAGTCGAGGGGCTGTGCGTGCCGGTCGTCGTCGATGGTGAGGCGCTGGTGCGTGTCACCGTCTACCTCGAAACAGACATGGGCATCGACATCGTCCGCGAGGTCGAGGTCGAGCCGGAGCTCGATCCTGTCGGTCGGCCGGATCTCTACCTCGAAGCGGACCAGTGGACGCAGGAGACAATCGCAACGCTGCTTCTGCCCCGTGGCTGGGAGCTGATCGGCGCGAGTGACCCACCGACCCGCGCGGCTGACGAGATGCCGCGCTCGCCGCGCTACGCCCTGCGCACGCTCTTCTGGGTTCCCCCGCCAGGCTGGAGCGACGACAACGGTGGGGGATAAGCCGCAGTCCGACGCTCGACGCGGCGCTATCGAATCTGGTATCCATCCACAGTTGGCGCCCCGGCTACGACTGGCCGGCTTGACGCGAGGAGGAGTCCGACGTGATCTCCCGTAACCCGCGATGGCTCACCCCTGCCGCTCTGCTGCTGGCCATGCTGTTGCTGGGCGGCGCATGCTCGCGAAACTCAGACTCGAAAGCGACCGCAACCCCTGAGGCTGGTGTAGAAGCATCCGCAACAGCGACGACGGTTGCTCTGAGCCACCCTGGCACTCCGGGCACGAGCGTCGGGTCTTCGGCAACGCCAGGGACGTTGTCCGGCTCGGTGGCGACGGTCGCGGAACTGCTCTCCGACCCTTCAGGTCACACGGGTCAGACGGTGTTGACGCACGGCTACGTCGACACAGTTCTTAGTGATAACGCTGTCGTCATCACCGATTCCAGCCAGCAGTTGCTCATCCTCGGCGTCGCTGGCGCTATTCCAAAGGGTCTGACCGTCGATGAGTTCGTCGAGGTTGCTGGCCGGGTCGAGCTGTTCGACGCGCAGCAGGCCGCCAGCCAGCTGGATATCAGTCTCGATGGCCTTGATGTGGCGCGCTTCGCCGGTGAATCATCGCTGGTGGTCGGGGCGATCCGGGCGGGAGCTGTGCCGGTCGGCGAGATCGTCGCCGATGCCGCGAGCTTCGAGGGTCGCACGATTGCCGTTGGCGGTGAGATTTCGTCGGTCATCGACGCCCGTGCGTTCGTCATGGCGCCGGCCGGCGCGGAACCGGCGGCCAGCGGCATGCTTGTCGCAACGCCGTTCGCCGCCGTCCCAGCCCAGATGGCCACACAAGCTCGTGTCCAGGTCGTCGGGCGGGTGGTTCAGCTCGATTCCGCGACGATCGCAAACCTTGGAGAACCGTTCGCGTTTCTCGCCGGCCCTGAGTTCGACCAATACAAGGGTAAACCGGTCTTTGTGAGCGACGTGGTCGCGGTGCTTGCGTCAGCGCCGACTGCCACCTCTCAGGAGATTCTGTCTCAGCCGGACACCTGGGAAGGCAAGACGGTGACCGTGATCGACACGGTCGTCGCCAGGCTGACCGACCGGGCGGTTTCGATCGGCGCCGACGGAGGATTGATGGTCGTTGGCGGCCTGGATCAGTTGCCAGCGACGGTCGTCCCCGGCGTGACAATCGTCGTCAATGGCGCGGTCGTTCGCTTCGATCCGAGTAGCCCGCCGGATATTGCCGGCTTCGATCCGGCCCATCCTGCTGTGGCCGCCTTTGCCGGCAAGCCGATCATCGTTGTGACGTCGGTTCAGGTGCTGCCGGGGAGCTAGCGTAACCCCACGGAATCGCCGGCCCGGTCAGCCGGGTGTGGCGGCGGTGTCCGCAGCGATGAGCCGCTGCCAGGCAGCGAGAACCTGGAGACGGGTGTCTTCCAGCGTGCCGCCGTTGTCGATGACGAGATCGGCGCGGGCGACCTTTTCCTCCTGCGGGGGTTGGGCATCGATACGGCGCTCGGCTTCGGCGCGGTCCACCTTGTTCCGCGCGATGATCCGTTCGATCTGCCGTTCACGGGGAGCGGTGACGACCCAGACTTCGTCGCAGTCGTCGGCCATGCCGGCCTCGAACAGCTTGATCGCGTCGAGGATCAGCACGTCCGGGCCGGGCTCGTTGATCGCCGCACGCTTGCGCGAGACGACCGGGGGCCAGGTGAGCGCCTCCAGATCGCGGAGCTTCGCTGGGTCGGAGAAGACGATCGCGCCGAGCGCTGGCCGGTTGATGCTGCCATCCGCGTTCACTGTCTCTTCGCCAAAGCGCGCACGGATATCGTTCGCCAGCGGCGAACCTGGCCCCATCAGCTCGTGGACGATCCGATCCCCGTCGATCGCCTCGGCCCCGAGGTCGGTCAGCATATCGACAACAGTGGATTTGCCGGTGGCGATATTCCCGGTCAGTCCGATGACGTGCTTGCGGCGCATGTGATGGCGGCCCTCATCCCCCTGCCCCTTCTCCCAACGCTGGGAGAAGGGGTGTCGTTTGCTGGGCGCTATTGTGCGGCTACTGAGTGGATGGCGTCCAGCGCGGCAGTGGCGCCGGACCATGCGGCATAGGCGGCCTCGAGTTGGGCCTCGAGGCGTGCATACTCAGCGCCGAGGCGCGTGACGGCGTCCATGTCCTGGTCGATGCCGGCGCGAGTCATCTCGTCGGAAACATCGTTCAATCGTGCTTCCAGTCGGCCGACCTCGCGTTCAGTCGTGTTGAGCCGCTTCTGCGCGTCCCGGAGTGTTCGCTCGTTCTGCCGAGTGCTGGCGCGAGGTTGTGCAGACGCTTCGGCTGGCGCGAGGGGTTCTGGCTCAGGCTCGGCGGTCAGACGCACAGGCGCGGCCGGCGGGGCGATCGTCCCGTGGCCGTCCTGCCGAGCGGCGCGGTGCCGCTGCATGTCGGTGTAGTTGCCGAGATAGGTTGCGATGTCGCCATCCTCGATATTCCAGATCCGGTTGGCGATCCGATCGATGAAGTACCGGTCGTGGGAAACGAACACCATCGTCCCGTCGTAGCCGTCCAGTACCTCCTCGAGCGCCTCGCGAGCGCCGATGTCGAGGTGGTTGGTCGGCTCGTCGAGGATCAGGACGTTGGCTCGTTCCAGCGTTAGCCTGCACAGCGCCAGCCGGCTGCGTTCGCCGCCAGAGAGGGCCGAGACCGGCTTATAGACATCGTCGCCGGAGAATAAGAAGCGCCCCAGCAGCGTCCGCGCGGCCTCTTCACCCAATGGCTTGTCGTACAGCAGCGTCTCCAGGACGGTCCGCGACTGGTCGAGGCCCTCGTGCCCCTGTGCGTAGTAGGCGATCTTGACGTTCGTTCCTAGCTCGAGCCGGCCGGCTAGCGGCGGCATTTCGCCGACCAGCGTCCGGAGCGCCGTCGTCTTGCCCGAGCCGTTCGGCCCGAGCAACGCGACCCGGTCGCCACGTTCGATCTGCAGCTCCTTCGTCGTCTGGACCATGACGTCCGGCTCGGTCTCACCCATCTCGGGGCGCGGCAGATATCCGATCGTGATCGGCTTGACGGTCAGAACGATCCGGGCGGGGCGCAGCTCGGATCGCATGCGAAGGTTCAGCTTCTCGTGCTCCTGCGGGCGCGCCAGCCGTTCCAGCCTGGCCAGCCGCGTCTCTCGCCCGCGTGCCTCCTTCGAGCGCTGCCCCGCTTTGTACTTGCGGATGAACTCCTCGGTTCGGGCGATGAACTCCTGCTGCTCCTCGTACTCTTTCAGTCGCCGCGCCATGCGCTCCTCGCGCAGCTTCAGGTAGCGGTTGTAGCCACCGGGGTAGTCCTCCAGCTGGCCGAAAGCCAGGTCGAGCGTGCGGGTTGTTACTTTGTCGAGGAAGTAGCGGTCGTGGGAGACGACGATGAAGGCCCGGTTCCAGCCACGCAGGAACTCCTCCAGCCACTCGATTGCCTGTAGATCGAGGTGGTTCGTCGGCTCGTCGAGCATCAGCAGGTCCGGGTCGGAAAGTAGCGCTTTGGCCAGCGCAACGCGCGTCTTCTGTCCCCCAGAGAGCTGACGGACAGGATCGTCGAACATCTCTTCGGGGAAGCCGAGGCCATGGAGGACAGCGGCGGTGCGGTGCTCCATCTCGTAGCCGCCGTGCGTCTCGAACTCAGTCGAGAGCCGCCCATATTCGTCGAAGAGAGTCTCTAGCCGATCCCCATCGGCTCCGGTCATCTCCTGCTCGATCTCGGCCATTCTGGCCGCCGCGGCGCGGACGTGGGCGAAGGCGTCGAGCGCCTCGTCGTAGAGGCTGCGGTCGGCGGTGAAGCTGGCCTCCTGCGCCTGATAGGCGACACGGAGACCGGTCTGAAACGTCAGTTCACCCTGAGTCGCGTCCTCGATGCCAGCGACGATCTTGAGCAGGGTGGATTTGCCGGCCCCGTTGGTGCCGACCAGCGCGACATGCTCGCGCTCGTTGATCTGAAACGTGATGCCGGAGAAGATTGTCTCGGTGCCGAAGCGCTTGGCCGCGCCCTGGACGGTAAGAATCGTGCTGGCTGCCATGCCGGGCTGGTCCTCCTCGATTACTGCTGGTGTCGATGTCTGGTCGGGTCGTCATGGGGCGGTGATCCCGCCTGTCCGCCTGAGTGACACTGAGTCACACCTTGTAAAATTAGAACATGTGTTCTAATCTGTGGACGGACGGGTAGATGGCCCCTGAGGACAGGAACATCTGAGGAGCAGTACCGTGGTGGATAAGTGGCAAACCAATGCCATGACCAACCTTGCCATTGCCTGTATCGTCGTCCCGGATTTTCCACTCCGGATCGAAAGTGTACGACATCCCGAGCTGGACGGGCTGCCGCTGGCCCTGACCGACGCCACTGCCCAGCGGCGTCTGATTGTCGAGTGCCTGCCCGAAGCAACGGCCGAGGGCATCCGGCTCGGCATGACTGTTCGTGACGCAATCAACGCCTGCCCGCGGGCGGTCATTCTGAGCGCCGACCCGGTCTACTATGCCTCCGTCTTCGCCGAGATACTGGATGCCCTGCTCGATGTCAGCCCCGGCATCGAGCAGGGTGAACCCGGCCTTGCATGGATAGACCTGCGCGGTCTGGAGCGGCTCTATGGCGGATTAGAGGGCGTCGTCGAACGACTGCTCGGCGCGGCGCCGCCAGCATTGCGGCCGCGCCTGGGTCTGGGGGCGAACAAGTTCGTCGCTGCTGTCGCGGCGCGGCGTGCCCGGCCGGGCGGCTATCGGTTGGTTCCCGAGGTGTATTCGCGTGCTTTCCTTGCTCGCAATCCGGTTGATGTCTTGCCAGTGTCGCTAGAGATGATTCGCCGGCTGGAGCGCTTTGGCCTCTATACCCTGCGCGATATTGCCCGCCTGCCGGCCGGCAAGCTACAGGCGCAATTCGGGCCGGATGGCTATCGGGCCTGGGAGCTCGCCAACGGGATCGATAGCGCTCCCTTCCGACCGCTCGAGCCGGTTGAGCAGGTTGTTGAGCGGCTGGCGCTGCCAGCGCCAACCGTGCAGATCGATGCGCTGCTGCTCGGCGTGCGCCAGCTTGCCCGGCGGATCTGCGCTCGCCATGCGATGCGCGGCCGCGGCGCGCGGCAAGCGCGGATCCAGCTGCTGATCGAAGGCCAGCGCTCCT
>CALMXF010000307.1 GCA_937870985.1 uncultured Chloroflexota bacterium | reverse complement strand
CCGACGCCGGTGCCGAGCGCCGGGAGGACGATGCTGCCGTAGTGGTTGGCGTCGCAGAGCGCCAGCGCGCGGCGGGTGGCGGCTTCGACCGTCTGGATGGACGCATAGATCTGTGTCCGATCGGTGAAGCCCATCGCGGCGGCGTGGATGATGGCCCGGGCGGGGGCCGGCATGCTGCCGGCGCTCGTCAGGACTGCGTCGCCCACTTCGATCGGTCCCTGCGCCATCGCCTGCTCCTCGACTTCCTGCCCGGCCGCGCGCTTGAGCGCTCCCGCGACGCCCGAGCCCATCCAGAGCTCGTTATTCGCCGCATTGACATAGACCTCGGCCTGGTGCGTAGCGACATCGGCGATATCACCGACGACGACATCGATCGTGGGCTGCTTTCGCTCCTGCATCTGACGATCCTTCCTTCTATAACCACGTGCCGCGTTGCCCCCGCGTAACGTCGGGGTGGCCCGCTGGGTTCCCTCTATGGCTTCATTCTGTCAGAAAGGGATTGACTTGGTGATCCACCGCCGACATCAACTCGCGCTGGCGATCCTGCTGGCACTATCGCTCGTGCTGGGAGCCTGCGGCAATTCTGGAAAACGTATGCTGGTTCGGCCGACCGGCACGGCAGCGAGCGGGTTCGTTGTGCTCGCGCCACTGACAGCCGGACGAGACCTGTCAGCGCCTGACGGCTGGTATACGGTTCGCATCCCGGCGGACTGGGTCGAGTCGCCGCCGATTGTCGCCGAGCTGTCGGCGCGATCGACTACTGGCGCGGATCCAGTGTCGCTGCGCATCACTCGCGAGTCACTCGACACTATCACGACCGCCCAGGCCTATCTCGAAGCGACCCGGCGCGATATCAACACCCGCTACGAAAACGTGGTCACGATCAGCCTGGGGCCAGTTCGCGCCGGCAATGTCGACGCCATTCGCTGGCTTTATCGGGCGACAGTCGATGGCAAGCCGCGCCTGATCTACCAGCTCTTCGTCGTCCAGGAGGGCACAGGTCTCGTGCTGACCGGTGTTGCCCCGGGCGATGCCGACTTTCACCAGGTCGGCGCGACCTTCGACGCGATCGCGGGGACGCTTTCCTTTGGTCGCGGCTAGCGGTCGGATCGGATCAACCGAGCGCGTCGATCTGCCGGGCCAGATCGAGATCCAGCGTTGTCACCCCGCCGGCCTCGTGGGTCGTGAGGTAGAGAATCACCGTCCGCCAGCGAATGTCGATATCGGGGTGATGATTGGCGGCCTCGGCGAGATCGGCGATGCGGCCGACGAACTCGATCGCTGCGGGAAACGTCGCCCGCTGGAAACGCTTGCGAATTCCGCGGTCCTCGCGTCTCCAGCCGGGCAGCTCGCGATCAATGAGCCGATCTACCTCGGCGCTTGGCAGTGGTTCGCGGGCCATGCTCTCGCTCTCGTCCATCACAGGCTCCTCTCGGTCAACTCACGGCGGCCCGGGATGAAATCGGGCCGATGGTATCCTTCGTTGATGCTGCGACCCGGCGCAGACTATTCATTCTTACCAGACGCACCCTGCGCCACTCAATCGACAGGTTCCTGAGGATGCCGCCACGACGCCCCGTCCCTGACCGGCACTATCGGCGGCTCTCACGCCGCTGGCATAGTCCTACACGCCGGATCGCGCTGGCGCGACTCCGGGCTCGGCGCGAACACGCCGACCGCGTCTCTTCCGTGGCTCGCCTTGCCAGCACACTGACGATCTTCGTGATGTTGCTGCTCCTGCTCGGCGGCGGAGTCGGCGCGGGCGTCGCAATTGCCAGCTGGAGCTACTTTACTGAGGATCTGCCGGCGATCGATCAATTTGAAGCACGTCAATTCGAGACGACCCGCATCTACGACCGCAACTGGACGTTGCTCTACGAGGTCAGCGACCCGGAATATGGCTGGCGCACGTATCTCCCTCTCGCGAAGATCACGAACAATGGCCAGAATATGAACCTGGTCAACGCGACGATCGCAGCCGAGGACGAGCGGTTCTGGACGAACTACGGCGTCGAGCCATTGGCGATTGTGCGTGGCGCATTTATCAATATGACCGGTCGCGGCTCTTCCGGGGGATCGACAATCACCCAACAGCTTGTCCGGCAGCTCTTTCCGGAGAAGATCGGCTTCGAGCGATCCTACGAGCGCAAGATCCGCGAGGCGATCGTCGCGGTTCAGATGACGCAGACGTACTCGAAGGAAGAGATCCTCGAGCTCTATCTGAACACGATCTACTACGGGAACCGCGCCTACGGGATCGACGCCGCTTCGCAAGCCTATTTCAACAAGCACCCGTGGGAGCTGGACCTGGCCGAGGCATCAATGCTGGCCGGCCTGCCGCAAGCGCCGAGCTACTACGACCCGACCGTCAATATGGAGGCGGCCAAGTCGCGCCAACGGTACGTCCTCGACCAGATGACCAACCAGGGGTACATCACACGCGAGGATGCGGACGCGGCCTGGAACCAGCTGCTCGATCCACAAACCCGCGAAAACCGGTACAACCTCGCCCCTCACTGGGTGAACTTCGTCATCGGCAAGCTCGAGGAACGGTACGGCGCCGAGAAGGTCTACCGCGGGGGGCTGCAGGTGCGGACGACGCTCGACTACACCCTGCAACAGCAGGCCGAGGAGGCCGTGAACGCCCACCTGGCAACGCTGGCGCCATACGACGCGAGCAACGGCGCGCTCGTCGCGATGCTACCGGGCAGTGGCGAGATCGTCGCGATGGTTGGCTCGGCCGATTATACGGACGACGCGATCTCCGGCCAGGTAAACGTCACCGTCTCTGAACGGCAGCCCGGGTCGGCATTCATGCCGATCACCTACGCCGCCGCGTTTGAGTCGGGTTGGTACCCAGGCACCGTGATCCTCGATTACGCCGTGCGCTTCGATACCCCCGGCGCGCCGGAGCCGGAGTATGTCCCGGTCAACGCCGGTGGGGTGATCCATGGCGCGATCAGCGTCCGCAACGCGCTGGCCCGTTCGCTGAACGTGCCAGCAGTGCGGGCGATTGACTACGCGGGGGTGGAGGATACGATCGCTGTTGCCCATCGGGTCGGCATCCGCGACGGGCTCTGGCGTGGAACGGATGTCTATGGGCTGGCGCTGACACTCGGCGGTGGCGAGGTCTCGCCACTGGAGCTAACGAACGCGTACGCGACGTTTGCGAACAATGGTCGCTTTGTTCCATGGACATCGGTGCTTGAGATCCGCGGACCAGACGCCGAGGACTTGCAGCTGTTCGATCCGGCGCGCGCGTGGGCTGGCGCGCGCCAGGTGATTGACCCCGGTCACGCCTACGAGATCACCAGTATCCTCAGCGACGATGCATCTCGCCGGCCGACCTACGGCGCTGGCAATCCGCTGGAGTTCCCCGATCTCGCCCGACCGGTCGCGTCCAAGACAGGCACCAGCGCCGACTGGCGTGACAACTGGACGGTGGGCTATTCGACTGATCTCGTCGTCGGCGTCTGGGTTGGCAACACGGATAACGCGCCGATGCGTCAGATCGACGGAATCGCTGGCGCTGCGCCGATCTTCCACGACTTTCTCGTCCGCGCCCACGATCCCGCGTTCGCGACGACTCTCGCGGGGCCAGATGGCCAGCCAGTCCCGGTCACCTTCGCCCAGCCGGACAATATCGTCGAGATCGATGCCTGCCTGCCCACCGGCAAGCTCCCGATGCCGGGCGCCGGAACCTATCGGGAGATCACGACGACGAAAGACCGGCCGGTCGTTCGTTGTGACCAACTGACAGCGCGCGAGGCAGCCGATCTGCGATTGGCGTTGGCCGACCTGACGGTCAACGGTAGCCGGTATACCCCGGAGGGGATTACCTCGCTGCTCGCCTACGCACAGGCCGTTGGCGGCGGTATCGGCATCCCGGACAACCCGGTGGAGCCGACCCCGACGCCAACGCCAACGCCAACACCGACGCCGACGCCGACCCCGACGCCAACACCGACCCCGACGCCGACACGGCCGCCATCGACACCTACCCCATCCCGGCCGGGCCCGCCGGGCCAGACGACAACAGTGCCGAATCTCTCTGGCCTCGACAGGGCCGCTGCCACAGCGGCGCTTCGGGCGGCGGGGCTACAGGTTGGGTCGGTCGTCCCCGTGCGCCAGTCCGACCTGCCGCCGGGAGTGAACATCAACACGGTTCAGGTCGGGCAGGTTATCCTGCAATCACCGGTCTGGGGGGTCAGCGTCCCGACCGGGTCGTTCATCAACATTGCTATCCGGGCGGAGTAAGGGTTGCGGTGGACACGACCACATGGCATCTGGCGTTTATTGTCGCGGCGGCCGCAACTGCAGGTTTCGCGTTGGTCATGCAACGGCGGCTGCGGCTGAACTATCCAGGTGACGACTCGAAGCAGATGCGCTCGATGCTCGGCTTCCTGCGTGGCATTGCAATGCTGGCGATGGCGATTCTCGTCCTCGCGGCAGCAAACTTGCTGCGCGTAACGCTGACGTAGGCTGCGGAACGACCATCGTCATGCCAGAGAGTCATAGTAAATTGCGCGTACGAACAGGGAAAACCGGGTGATTCCTAGCGTGGGGGCTTCCGGAATCGCCGAAACCTTGTGATATAGTACACGCGGCTCTGGGGGGCCACGCGAACGCGGTTTTGGGTGGAAAGGACACGGTGACAGTGCTCACCAACTATGCCGTCATCGGGCTATTGCTCTTAACCGCTGCCGCCATGGGAATAGCGCTGCTCATGGTCGGGCGGCTGATCCGCCCCCATCGTCCAAACCCCGCCAAAGAGCTGCCGTACGAGTCGGGCGTTCCAGGCGTTTCCCCTCCTCGCATGCGATACACCCCGAGGTTCTACGTCGTAGCCATGCTGTTCGTCGTGTTCGACATTGAGGCGATCTTCCTCTTCCCGTGGGCGGTGGCGTTCGACGCACTCGGCCTGTTCGGCTACATCCAGGCCATCGTCTTTATCAGCCTCCTGCTCGCCGGCCTCGCCTACGAGTGGAAGAAGGGAGCGCTCGAGTGGGTCTGATCGACGACAAGTTCGAGAAAAACGTCCTGACAACTTCGGTGGACTGGCTGTTCAACTGGGGGCGTCGCTCTTCCTTATGGTGGCTGCAATTCGGGCTGGCCTGCTGTGCGATCGAGATGATTTCGGCGTCGATGCCGCGATTTGACTTGTCAGAACGCTTCGGCATGCTCTACCGCGCAACGCCTCGCCAGGCGGATCTGATGTTCGTCGCGGGCACGGTCACCAAGAAGATGGCGCCGACAGTTCGCACGCTCTACGACCAGATGGCCGATCCGAAGTGGGTGATCTCGATGGGCTCGTGCGCCAACGTCGGCGGTCCATTCGATACCTACGCCGTCGTCCAGGGGGTCGATCAGGTAGTCCCGGTCGATGTCTACGTCCCGGGCTGCCCTCCCCTGCCGGAGGGTCTGTACTACGGCGTTCTTGAGCTACAGAACAAGGTCATCAAATACGACACCATCGCCAAGAAGCACGGCGTCGGAGCGGCCGAGCTCGAGCGTGACCAGGATCGCATCGCCGCCCGCGCAGTGATCACCGGAACCGACGCCGCGATCGTCAGCACCAGCACCGGACTGAGTGGGCAACGGCGAACAACCGGGCTCCGTCGCGACTGAATCCAACGGTTCATCCGTCCGCGGGGTTGGCCCTGGGCACGGCCGAGGAGGCAAAGAAACGATGTCTCAGAATCCAGGTTCAGACGCCGGCACACCGCCAGATGCGCAGGAGACGATTCAGCTCCCGACGCTCGATGCGCAGGTCGCTGCCGAGCTTGCCCCGGTAATTGAGCCGGCTCACGATCAGACTGGCGTTCAGGAGATCGACCCCGTCTGGGTCCATAGCGGCTACTGGGGCCCCCTCGATGAAGCACAACATCCAGCGATCGTCGCGCTGCGCGCGCAATTCGGGGATGCTATTGAGGGCGTGACGTTCTTTCGCGACGAAGTGACAGTCCGCGTACGCACCGAGCAGTTGCCAGAGATCTGCGCCTTCCTGCGGGACGCGCCGGACCTCAAGTATCAGATGCTCTCGGACCTCACCGCAGTCGACATGCTGAACCTACGTTCGGAGCCGCGCTTCGATGTCGTGGTCACGCTCTATTCGATCCCGCGTCGCTGGCGTCTGCGGCTGAAGGCGGGAGTCCGCGAAGATCAGCCCTGCCCGACACTGACGACCGTCTACGCCGCGTCCGGCTGGCTGGAGCGTGAGTGTTACGACATGTTCGGGATCGTGTTCGCCGGCCATCCGGACCTGCGCCGGATGTTGCTGCCCGAGGATTGGGACGAGGGGCATCCACTCCGCAAGGACTATCCGATCCGCGGCTACAAGCAGTACGTCCAACCAGGCTTCGTGGGCGCGCCACGCATTCGCGAGACCTCGACGGGGGGCGAGTAGACAGATGATGCAGGAAACCGCCGCCAGCGGGACGATCCAGATCGAGACCGAACGCCAGCTCGGCCAGAATCGGCGCGAGATGGTGCTCAATATGGGCCCGCAACACCCGTCGACCCACGGCGTGCTGCGCGTCGTTGTGACACTGGACGGTGAGACGATCGTCGCGAGCGACCCGCTCATTGGCTATCTCCACCGTGGTGTCGAGAAGATCGGCGAGAACCGTCGGTACTCGCAGTTCACACCCTGGACCGACCGGACCGATTACGTCGCTGCGCCGTTGAACAACCTCGGTTACATCCTGGCCGTTGAGAAGCTCTGCGGTATCGCAGCGCCGGAGCGCGCCCAGTACTGGCGCGTCATCATGGCCGAGCTCAGCCGCATCGCCAGCCACCTCGTCTGGCTCGGCACCCACGCGCTGGACATCGGCGCGTTGTCGATGAGCCTGTATTGCTTCCGCGAGCGCGAGATGATCCTCGATGTCTTCGAGCGATTCTGTGGCGCTCGGCTGACGACGAACATGATGGAGATCGGCGGGTTCTCACGGGAGATTCCGGCCGGCCTGACCGACATGATCGAGGATTTCCTGAAGATCTTCCCCGAGCGACAGCAGGAGTACTCGGACCTCCTCACCCAGAACCCGATCTGGATCACACGCACCCGCGGCATCGGTGTCATTGAGCCAGAGGCAGCAATTTCGTACGGGCTGACCGGCGCTTGCCTCCGCGGCAGCGGCATCAACTACGACATCCGCAAGGCGCAGCCGTATCTGATCTACGATCGTCTCGACTTTGAGGTGCCGATCGGCACACGCGGTGATGTCTACGATCGGTACCTCGTCCGTATGGAGGAGATGCGCCAGTCGCTGCGGATGGTCCGCCAGTGTCTGGACCAGATGCCGACCGATGGCCCGCTGAAGCTGGTCGAATCCAACTACGTCATCCCGCCGCATGCGAACGTTCTTCGCACTGCCGAGGATATGCAGCGGCACTTCGTCTGGGTGATCAAGGGGTTTGAGGCGCCCAAGGGCGAGGTCTATATGGCGATCGAGCAGTCGAAGGGCGAGCTTGGCTATTACATCTATTCAGATGGCTCGAATACGCCCTACCGGCTGCGCTTGCGGACGCCCGATTTCGTCAACCTGCAGGTTCTGCCGTACATGGCCCAGGGGGCGATGCTGGCGGATATGGTGGCGCTGATCGGAACGATTGATATTGTCCTGGGTTCGGTTGATCGTTAGGCGTTGCGGCCGGCCATCGAGAGCGTGAAACTCGGTGCGGCGCGCCGAGGTGAAGTACACTGTGGGGGCTTCCGGAACCGGGTCGTGGTCTCGCGTGAAAGGGACTCTCTCCATGTGGTAACGAGGCTGTGACGCCTCAGAGACGCGACATGGACAGGGCGACAAGCGACGAGGCCAGAGCCAGCGCCAATGGGGTGGCGCTCGCCGGAGCTTAGAGGGGGAAGCGTTTCGGACATGAGCGACCAGCCGCTCTGGATTTCGTTCGTTGTGGGGTTCATCATCCTGAACGTCCTGCTGATCGGCATGGCGTACATGACGTGGGCCGAGCGCAAGTTCATGGCATATATGCAGGATCGTGTCGGCCCCCACCGGACCGGCCCGAATGGCCTGCTCCAGCCAATTGCCGACGCGGTGAAGCTGATCGGCAAGGAAGACCTGATCCCGAAGTTCGCGGACAAGCGCATCTTCGTTGTCGCCCCGCTGATTTCGTTTGTCACCGCGCCACTGGCCGGCCTGGTCATCCCATTTGGCAATCAGGTGTCGGTCTTCGGCCACGAAGTCAACCTCTACGCAGCCGATATCAACATCGCCGTTCTCTACGTCCTGGCCCTCAGCTCGATCGGTGTCTACGGAATCATCCTCGGCGGATACGCATCGGCGAATCGCTATTCTCTGCTCGGCGCGTTGCGCTCGGCGGCGCAGGTCGTCTCCTACGAGATCGTCCTCGGCCTGTCGTTGGTCGGCGTGTTCATCATCTCCGGGTCACTCTCGCTGGTGGACATTCTGAACCAGCAGCGCCAGACGCTTGAGCTGTTTGGCACCGGATTGCGAATTCCGAACTGGTTCATCTTCTATCAGCCACTCGCATTCATCATCTTCCTGATCGCCGCAGTCGCCGAAACCAACCGTCTGCCGTTTGACCTGCCAGAGGCCGAGACGGAGCTGATCTCCGGCTTCCACACCGAATATTCCGGCTTCCGGTTCTCGTTCTACTTCCTGGCCGAATACATCAGCATGATCGTTATCTCGCTCTTCGCCGCGACGCTGTTTCTCGGCGGGACCGATGGACCGATCGCCGATGGGCCGTGGTGGCTCATCTTCAAGGCGTTTATCTTCCTGTTCTTCTACATCTGGCTGCGAACAACGCTCCCGCGCTTCCGCTACGATCAGCTGATGGGTATCGCCTGGAAGGTGTTGCTGCCGCTGGCGCTACTGAACATCGTTATCACGGGGTTTGTGCGACTCGCCTTCAATAATCAGCTCTAGGGGGACGCGTGACACGGCTCAGGGACACATGGGGGTGGAGGTCAGATGGCGCCTGAGGTGCTGATATTCGATATCCTGGCGGTGATCGCGGTCATCGCCGGCATCGGGGTCGTCGTGTCGCGCAATCCGGTGCATAGCGCCGTCGCGCTCGTCGTGACGTTCGTCAATCTGGCCGGCATCTATGTGATGCTACGCGCCGAGTTTCTCGCCGCAGTGCAGATCATCGTCTATACCGGCGCGATCCTTGTCCTCGTCCTGTTCGTGATCATGCTTGTCGACATGGACGACCTGCCCGATTTCCACGGCGGCCAGCCGCTTCAACGCGTCGCCAGCCTGTTGATCGGGCTCATCCTCCTTGCCGAGATCGCGGCCGCCGTGCTGACCCGAACGGTCGTCGGCCAGCCCGGCCCATGGAACGAAGCGACCGTTACTGAGGCCGGCGGCAATGTTCAGGTCATCGGGCAGTTCCTCTACTCGGGCTACGTCCTGCCGATCCAGGCCGTCGCGATCGTGCTGCTTGTCGGAACGATCGGCGCACTGGTGATGGCGCGGCCCGACGAGATCGGCGTGCGGACGACCGCTCGCCAGACAGGGACAATCTCTCTCGGACACTCGCGCGGCTCCGACATCGTCGCGCTGCCGGCCGGCGTCAACGCTTCGGCAGCCCACGCGATACGACGCGAAGACATGCGCGACGGGTTGGTCATGGTTACATCGGCCGACGCGTACACCGACTACCCTGCCTGGGCGGGCGGCGATGTCGCGCTGGTCGGGTCGACCGATACTCTCCGTGAGGAAAGCGAATTCCCGGCCGGGGCCGGAGTCGGCAGTGAGGAGGATCGCTGATGCACGAGCTCACCGCCACCCACTTCCTGCTGCTGAGCGCAGCATTGTTCATCATCGGCACGATGGGCGTGCTGACCCGGCGCAACGTGCTGGTCATCTTCATGAGCGTCGAGCTGATGGTCAACGCAGTCAACGTGTCGTTCGTGGGCTTCGCCTGGGAACAGAACTCGATGATCGGCCAGACATTCGCGCTGTTTGTTATCGCGATCGCGGCAGCCGAGGCTGTGCTCGGGCTTGGTATCGTCATGGCGCTCTCGCGCCGAGCTGATACGGTCGATGTCGGAGAGATCCGCGAGTTGCGCGACTAGCGCGGGACGTATGCGGTGATCGCCTGGCGCGGGGGCGTCAGGGTCGGGACAGCAGGGAGCTGTCCCTCGTAGGGGGAGAGAGCCAGTCGATGAAGGATCTGCTCTTCTTGATCCCGTTGCTGCCACTGGTGGCGGCGGTGGTCAACTTCCTGTTCGGGCGCTGGTATCTCCGCGACCTGGCGGGACCGATCGCGACAATCGCGGTCATCGGCTCGTGGGTTCTCAGCCTGCTCGTGTTCATCAACCAGATCGGCTCGGAAACGCCGCTGGTCCAGCATCTCTATACCTGGATACCGGCCGGCGACTTCCAGATCCCGGTGACGCTCTACGTCGATCATCTGACCGCAGTCATGTTGATGGTCGTAACGACGGTCGGCGCGCTGGTCCATGTCTATGCGAACGGCTACATGGCCGGCGACACGGGCTTCTATCGATTCTTCTCGTATCTCCCGTTCTTCGTCTTCTCGATGCTGATGCTCGTCCTGGCCGACAACTATCTGTTGCTCTTCTGCTTCTGGGAGGCTGTCGGGCTTTGCTCGTACCTGCTGATCGGCTACTACTTCAAGCGCACGTCGGCGACGCAAGCCGGCAAGAAAGCGTTCATCGTCAACCGCATCGGTGATGTCGGATTCACCATCGGACTCATGCTGATCTTCGTCAAGACCGGCTCGCTGGTCTTCAGCGACGTGTTCGAGAAGGTCGGTTCGCTGCCCGCCGCGACGATCACGATCATCGGCATCCTGCTCTTCATCGGCGCGACCGGCAAGTCCGCGCAGCTCCCGCTGTTCGTCTGGCTCCCAGACGCGATGGAGGGCCCGACTCCGGTCTCGGCCCTGATCCATGCCGCGACAATGGTCACGGCCGGCATCTACATGACCGCGCGCTCGTTTCCGATCTTCGTCGCGTCGGATGATGCCCGGCTGTTCGTCGCAGTGATCGGCGCGGTGACGGCGCTGATGGCCGGCACGATTGCCGTGACACAGTTTGATATCAAGCGGGTCATCGCCTACTCGACTGTTTCGCAGCTCGGGTATATGGCCTTCGCGCTCGGCGTTGGCGCATGGGTTCCGGCGATCTTCCACCTCGTCACCCATGCATTCTTCAAGGGACTGCTCTTCCTCGGCTCCGGCTCGGTCATTCACGGAATGCACGAAGAGCAGGACATGCGCCGGATGGGTGGCCTGAAGAAGTACATGCCAATCACCTACTGGACATTCCTGATCGCCGCCGCGGCGAATGCCGGCCTGATCCCGATGGCGGGGTTCTGGAGCAAGGACGAGATCATCGTCGGCGCATGGGCCAATCATTCCTACATCATCATGACGATCGGCCTGGTCGCGGCCTTCTTCACGTCGCTCTACATGTTCCGCGTCATCTTCATGACCTTCCACGGCAAGGAACGGTTCGACACGCAGGTTCTTCACCCGCATGAGTCGCCGCGGCTGATGACGATCCCGCTGATTTTGCTGGCGATCCCGGCAGCGCTGATCGGCTTCATCGGCTTCCCGCCGGAGAATGGCTGGCTGCACCGATTCCTGGAACCGGTCTTCACCGTTGGCGGCGCCCACGAATCGGCGATCGCATCGCTCAACGCTATCGAAGGCGCAACCGGACATCATGTCTCGCTAGCCACGACGCTGACGCTTGGCGGCATCTCAACGCTGATTGCGATAGCCGGCATCTGGATCGCCTACATGGCGTACATCAAGCGCGCGCCAGCGTTCGACCCCAACGCATGGGCAACGCGATTCGGCGGGCTGTACACGCTCGTCTCACGCAAGTGGATGGTCGACGAGCTATACGAGACAGTCATCATTCACCCGCTCTACATGATTTCGGTTTTCTTCTGGCGCATCGTCGATGCCGGGATCATCGATGGAGCGGTGAACGGCGTTGCCGGAATCGTCGGGTTCACATCCGGGCGGCTACGACGGGTCCAGACCGGATTCGTCGCGAACTACGCTCTGGCCATCGCGCTCGGCGCAGTAGTTATCGTCGGCGCGTACTTCGTCTTCGTCAGTAGTCTGTTCTCGTGACGAGAGCAGGTAGCGTGGGAACGGTCGATTCGGAATGGGAGATGACGGACATGACGCCGGCGACTGCGTTCCCGCAGACATCTCGGGTGGAGGGGGCGACAACCCGTGAGTAACTTCCCAATACTTAGCCTGATCACGTACTTCCCACTTGCGGGCGCGCTCGTGATCTTCTTCTGGGCGAACGCATCACCGAAAACAACGCGACAGATCGCGCTGTGGGCATCGATCGGGTCGTTTGTCGCGTCGCTCATCATGCTGGCCGGCTTTGACTCCAACAAGTCCGGCATGCAGTGGACCGAACACATGTCGTGGTTGCCCAGCGTCGGCATCCACTACGACATGGGGATTGATGGCATCTCGGTTCTGCTGGTCGTGCTGACGACGTTGCTCAGTATGCTGGCGATTATCTGGTCGTTCGGCCCGATTCAGACGCGGGTGCGCGAGTATTTCATCGCGATTCTGCTGCTTGAGATGGGCATGATCGGTGTCTTCGTCTCCCTCGACCTGTTCCTGTTCTACATCTTCTTCGAGCTCTCGCTGATCCCGATGGCGCTGTTGATCGGCGTCTGGGGTAGCGCCAACCGCGTCTACGCTGCAATCAAGTTCTTCCTGTACACGCTGGCCGGCTCGTTGCTGATGCTCGTCGGCATCGTCGCCACCTATCAGGCCTACTACGAAGAGACCGGCGTTCGCACGCTGAACATCCTCGAGCTTTCTCAGGGACACTATGGCCATACATTCCAGATGTGGACCTTCGCCGCCTTCTTCATTGCTTTCGCCATCAAGGTTCCGATGTGGCCGTTCCATACCTGGCTCCCCGACGCGCACACCGAGGCGCCGACGGCTGGATCGGTTCTACTCGCTGGCGTGTTGCTGAAGATCGGCGGATACGGGCTCATTCGCTTCAACCTGCCGCTCTTCGAGGATGCCGCCCGCACGTGGGCGCCGTGGATCATGGTCCTCTCGGTCATCGCGATCATCTACGGCGCGCTGGTTGCGCTGCCGCAGCCGGATATGAAGAAGCTCATCGCGTATTCATCAGTCAGCCATATGGGCTTCGTTACACTCGGAATCTTCTCGTTCACGATGACTGGCATGTATGGCGCGATGATCGTCATGCTCTCGCACGGGTTCGTCACCAGCGGGCTATTCATGTGCGTCGGTGTTCTCTACGATCGCGCTCACACGCGGATGATCAGTGCTTTCGGTGGGCTGGCCACACGGATGCCGATCTATGCCTCGCTGTTCGGCGTGCTGATGTTCGCCTCGATCGGCCTCCCGGGTCTGTCCGGGTTCGTCGGTGAGTATCTGGCGATGCAGGGCGCGTTCCGCGAGTATTACTGGGCCGGCGCAATCTCGATGTTCGTCGTCATCCTGGCCGCCTGGTACATGATGTGGCTATACCAGCGCGTCGTCTTCATGCGTCAGCCAGAGGACATGCCCGACCCACACGATAACGAGCTGACGCCGGAGGAAGTGCTCATGCTTCAGCGCGCGGGCGTTGGTCATGGTGACGCCCACGGGCTACCGGCTGTCTCGGGCGGCTCCGGTGATACGGCTCATGCTGCCGAGCACGGGCGGATCAGCTGGCACGACCTGGACACACGAGAGCTCGTGGCAATCGTGCCGCTGGTCATTCTGTCGATCGTCCTCGGTGTCTGGCCCGGGGTATTCATGAACGTGATGCAGCGGTCGTTGGAAGCTGCCCTTCAGGCTTTCGGAAGCATTGGGATCTAGCGGCGGGATGCGCAGCCGACCGGCGAGACTGCCGGCCGGCGACGGCGAGTAGATCCAACAGGGGGACACGTGGAGACGGTTACTCAGCTCTTCCCGCACATCAACCCGGATGTGACGCTGATCATCCCGCAGCTGATCGTGCTTGGCACGGCGCTACTGCTGCTGCTGGGCGACGTGCTGCTGGATCGCTCCCGGCACAGTGTCCTCACCTGGCTGACGCTCGTCGGTTTCGGCGCGGCGCTGGTTGCGAACTTCTTCTATATCGGCGTCAATCGGACGACGTTCAACGGGATGTTTCGGGCAGACGATATCAGCGTCTTCGTCAACCTCATCGCGCTGACCGGCGCGATCCTGTCGGTGATGATCTCGGCGAGCTACCTCGAGAAGAACGTCGAATCCGGCGGCATGCCGTTGCCGGAATACTACGTGCTGCTGGCGCTCTCCACGCTCGGCGCGATGGTTGTGGGCGCTTCCGGCGATCTGCTGATGGTGTTCATCGGCATCGAGATGGGATCCCTGGCGATCTACGCACTGACCGGCTTCGCCCGAAAGCGGATGACCTCACTGGAAGGCGCGCTGAAATACTTCCTGCTGGGCCTGTTCGCCTCAGCCATTCTGATCTATGGCATGGCCTGGGTCTACGGCGCCACTGGGACGACCAATCTTGACGGCGTCGCGCAGGCACTCTCCGGAGTCGTCACCAACGGTAAGGTCGAGCCGTCGCTGCTACTGGCGCTGCTGCTGCTGACGGTCGGGTTGGGCTTCAAGGTAGCCGCCGTGCCGTTCCACATGTGGACGCCGGACGCGTATCAAGGCGCGCCGACGCCGGTCTCGGCCTACATGTCGGTGATCCCGAAGATCGCCGGGTTTGCGGCAATGATCCGCATCTTCCCGCAGGCGTTGGGACCAATGCGCGACGAGTGGGTGACGATCATCGCGATCCTCGCGATCATCACGATGGCATTCGGCAATATCGTTGCCGTCACGCAGCGTGATGTGAAGCGCATGCTGGCCTACTCGTCGATCGGGCATACCGGTTACGTGATGGCCGGGCTCGCGGCATTCGGAGCAGTCCAGGCAAGTGACGACCATTCGGTGTCATCGGTGCTCTATTATCTGTTCGCCTACGCATTCATGAATATCGGCGCGTTCGCTGTCGTCGCGTGGCTCCAGGAGCGTGGTGGCGGCACGACGATCGACGACTTCAACGGACTCGGCGCCCGTTCGCCCCTGGCTGCGCTGTCGATGACGATCTTCATGTTCTCGCTGATGGGCATCCCGCCGCTGGTCGGCTTCTATGCCAAGTACTATGTGATCGTCGCCACCATTGAGGCGAACATGATCTGGCTGGCCGTCTCTATCGTCCTCGCCTCGGCAGTGTCGGCGTTCTTCTATCTGCGGGTCGTCGCGGCGATGTACTTCGCGCCTGCGCCGGAGACGGAGATGCGCGAGAGCCGCATGCCACTGATGGCCACGGGCCTCGCGGTCATGGTCGTCGCGACGATCCTGGCTGGCATCTTCTCCAGCCAGATCCTCAACCTCGCTCAGAACTGGATCAACGCATTCAGCACAACCGTCGCAATACGGTAGCCGCCCGAATACGAACATCTCGAACGAGAGCCCGTGGCTGTTGGCCGCGGGCTCGTCGCGTCTGATGGACAAGGGGTTGCTTACGCGAGGGTTCATCGCAGGTTCGATCGCCAGACGCTAGAAGGACTGGAGCGTTGTCGCTCCAGTCCTTCCAGCGGCCAAATGAGGGGAGGAGTGAGTGAGACTGACCGGCGGTGCGTCCTGTCACCCCGCCGATCACTTAGATTATCTTCACCCACCCACATTCGAGCATCGGACTATAGTCCTAACTTCGAACTAGGTCCCTGTATAGGCCCCCCTCGCGCGGAGCCGATGCTAGACTCGACATGCGTCGCAACCGGCATCGCGCAAGGCAACGGACGTTGGCACGACACAATTCGACCACGCAACCACAGCAGCGCCCGATCCTCGAAGAAGTCCGCGCTGCCTGGCACACATACGGATCACCGGTCGAGCAATCCGACGATGACCTGCTAGCCATCGTCTGGCATCGGGTTCGCCACAGCCATCCGCTGACGCTCTATCGAGCGATGGCGTTTATCGTCGCGCTCGGGATCATGGCGTCTCATCTCCACGCTGAAAGCAGCTTGCGCGACGAATACTGGGCACTCGTCATCGGCGCGCTACATCTTGGCGCGACGGCCGTTCTGGTCCATCGACTACCGCTTCGGGTCACCCCGATGTCGATTGCCGCCGTTGTGGCTGATGGCGCGATCTGCGTGCTGCTGGTTGCGATGACGTTCGGCTGGCAGGGGCCGTTCTGGCTCTACAGCCTGTCGGCCGTCTTCTGGCCGGCCTTCGCGTTCCCGTTCTGGTTGGCGATGCTGAGTGTCGCGGTCTATGACGCGACAGTTCTGCTGACGAACCTGGATCGGATTCGGGCAACCTTCGCCGACGGGTTTGGCGGTGACCTCGCCGCCAGGCTGTTGATGGTATTTCTGATCGCCGGCGCGATCTCGCTTACCGCAAAGGCGATGGCAGCCGCCCGGGTGCTCGCGACAGAGGCCGAGCGCAACCGGATCGCTCGCGATCTCCACGATGGAGTGGGCAAGACGCTCGGCGGCATCAGCCTGGAGGCACGCTCGTTAGCGCAATGGATTGACCGCGACCCCGTCGAAGCGCGACGGCGCGCACGCTATGTCACGCGAATCTCCGAGCGGGCGGCGATGGAAGTCCGGCATGTGATCCGCAGCCTGCGCCAGGGTGAGGCAACCGAGTACCTGCTGCCGGCCGTTTCGGAACGGCTGGCCGACTGGAGTGAGAAACGTCCAGAGACAGTGCACGTGCGGATCAACGGACCGGATAATCCGGTGCCGATTCTGATCCACGGCGAAGTGCTGCGCATGCTCGATGAGCTGCTCAACAACATCGAGCGACACGCTTCGGCGCAAAACGTCTGGGTGCGACTGACTCTCTCATCGGCAGCCGTGACGCTGGCAGTACGGGACGACGGGGTCGGGTTCGACCAGAATTGGCTCGATCCGTGGGCAGACGACGGGCATTTTGGCCTTCTCGGCGCGCGGGAACGCGCACTGATCCTCGGCGGCCACTTCAATCTGCAATCGACTCCCGGCGTGGGCACCGAGGTTACAATCGACATCTCGCTCACCTCGCGAGAGGAGACACTGGTCCATGTTCTTTGATGACTCTATGCCGGTCGCGTTACCCGACAACGCAGTGATCGGGAAAAACCGTCACGAATCCAGACCTGACGAGATCCGGGTGCTGATCATCGACGACAATTTCGTCGTTCGCCGAGGTCTGCAATCGAGCCTCGAATTCGACCCGGCGATCGAGGTCGTCGGCGAGGGGTCCTCCGGTGACGAGGCGATCGACCTCGCGCGGGACCTGGTGCCTGATGTGATCCTGATGGATATCCGCATGCCCGACCGCGACGGTATCTCGGCAACGGAAGTGATCAGCGACGAATCACCGACGTCGAAAGTGCTCATTCTCACGTGGTCGGAAGATCCCGAGCATCTGCGGAGCGCAGTGCTGGCGGGCGCCAAGGGCTACCTCGTCCACGGGCGCTTCTCGCCGGAGCGGCTCTCGGAGGCGGTTCATGTCATTCACGAGGGTGGCGCGCTGATCACGCCGATGTTGGCGCCAGCGCTCCTCGACTTCGTCCGGGCCGGCACGCAGGGGGGGCGAGGACGCTCAGGCTCCGGGTCGATGCTAACACCGCGGGAACTGCAAGTGTTGGAGTACATCGTGGTGGGCAAGTCGAATCGCGAGATCGCCGAGATCCTGTTCATCGAGGAGAAGACGGTCAAGAACCACATCAGCAACATCTACTCGAAGCTGCACCTGAAGAATCGCTACGAGGCGATTACCCGCGGCCGCGATCATCTCCGCTAACCGTCCGGCGGCGCATCATGGGGCGTGAGTCGCGACGACATCATCGCCCACGATGATGACGATCCCAGTGCCGCCAGTGCCGGGGACAACTGCCGAAGGATCGAGACCGAGGTGGTGGGCGATTGCCGCGGCAGTCGCGGGATCGGAGTCATAGTCGTAAATCGTCGTCGATGTGGCGATATTGACGCCCATTTCCTGCGCGACGGCGGTGAAGCCGGCATCCTGAAGAATACGCGCAGCAATTGCGCCGCCGGTATTCGTCGAGGTGTCGTCGCGGATCGTGATCGGCGTATCCAGCCTGGCGCCAGACGGCACAATCGGGCTCGCGGTTGCAGCTGCCGTTGCCGTTGCGGTCGCTTCGACTGTCGTCACTGCTGGCGAAGAAGCGGCCGCAGCCTTCATCGGGAAGTATCGGCTAAACAGATCGCCGACGATGTTCCAGTCGAGTGTCATATAGAACGCGTCACCGTCAAACTCAGGATCGTGCTCGATCAACGCGCCCTCCTGCCAGAGGTTGACGCGAACGATGTCGGCCGGGTTCACATCACGGGCAAGGTTGGCCAGCGCGAGCAGCTGATTGAAGCTCAGGTCGGTGCGAAATGAATCTCCCATGCTGTCGATAATCGGCCGCGCGCCGAGAACCAGGTCGACGTTCAGCTTCGACCCCTTCTCTCGCATGGCCATCAGCACCTGCTGCTGGCGCTCGCTGCGGGCGATGTCGTTGTCATCGTGGCGGGTGCGCGCGTAGCGCAACGCGGCCTCGCCATCCATCGACTGCAGGCCCGTCGGGAAATAGACACGGGTCAGCCCGAAATCCTCGGTCGGATACTGATCGTCCTTGACCGGCGTGTTGACATCCACCGTAATCCCGCCGAGCGTGTCGATGATCTTGCGGAACCCAGAGAAGTCCACCGTCACGAAGTAGTTGATCTGAATCTTGAGGTTGTAGGAGACCGTCTCGGCCAGCAAGGCCGCCCCGCTGCCGGCTCGCGCATCTTCGCCAAATGCGAACGCAGCGTTGATCTTGTCTTCGCCGTGGCCGGGGATGGTGACGAGCAGATCGCGCGGCAGACTCATCATCGTCACGCCCTTAGTGGTCGGATCGATGCGCATGAGGATGATCGAGTCGGACCGCGCTGGCTCCTCGTCCCCGTTCCGGAAGTCAATGCCGATCAGCAGCAGGGTGACGGGATCTTTCTGATCCCAGTTTGGGAGAAACTGAGCCAGCTGATCGGTGGGCACCGCCACCGGAGTCCCCAACTCATTGACGGTATAGACCGTATATGGGGTCGGATCGACGTGCGCCTTGTCGTAGGCGTTGTTGATCGCCAGCGCGATATAGAGCACGTATCCGAGTGTGGCGACAACACCGAGTGCGAGGATAATGCCAAGCGCCAGCAGCCAGCGCTTCCATCGTCGACGGTGGGGCTGGTCATGTGTCTCGGCAACGCCGCCTTCCGGCGGGATCGCCGCGCCATCGCCGGCCACGGCCGCTCGCTGGCGACGGACATCGTCGGGGGTCAGCACCGTGACTTCGCCGCTGGCAACAGCCGCAGCGGTGGCATCGACTGCCGCAACAACAGGTTCGGCCGTCACCTCGCCACGATCGCGCGCGGCGGCTTCCTCGACCGACCGAACCACGTCGGCATAATCTTCGTCAGCAGCTACGTGCTCTGATTCCGCAGCGACATCGCCGTCCGCCATATCGGCAGCAGGCGCCTCTGGTTTCGCGGCGACATCGCCAGCCGCCACATCGGCAGTAGACGCCTCTGGTTCCGCGGCGACATCGCCGTCCGCCGCATCGGCAGCGGGTTCTTCTGGTTCCGCGGCGACATCGCCAGCCGCCACATCGGCAGCGACATCCGCCTCTCGCGCGGACGCGTCGGTGTCGAGCCTCAACTCTGTCGTGGCATCGGCCGGTATGTCATCCTCTCCGGGTGTGACGAGATCGAACGCCTCGGTGTCGGTTCGCGGCTGGATGTCGTCGAGCTGTGCTACTGGATCTGCCACAGGCAGGGCATCGTCATGATCGGCCGCATCATCTGCCCCAGCAGCAGGCCGCGCTCCCCGTCGGACCTGATAGGCCGGGACGGGACGCCGACGCGCTGGACGGGGCGACAGGATTACTCGGCGATGGGGCATCGAGATCTCCGGAGCATCAGTAGCATCTCGTCGTTCACGGCGACCACGCGCGGAAGACCCGCAGCGCCAGCGAACTTGAAGGTGGGTAACAGGTCGATCATCTCAAGACGCATTCGCGAAGTATAACAATGGACTGCGATCCCTCGGAACGATAGCGACTTGACTCCTGGTCACTGGATCATCATACTGTACGTACACAACGGCCCAGGTGACGACGGCCGATGCAGGTGATAACAGCCTGCCACATATTCGGTCACGCCCGGGGTGTCACCAAGGATGGGAACAGGCTCGACATGATTCTCTCAGACCGCGACATTCGCGCTGCGATCGCAGACGGCCGCATCAGGATCACGCCGCAGCCGGATCTTGAGGAGCACCTCGGCTCGGTGTCGATCGACTTCCAGCTCGGCAACACCTTCATGGTGTTCGAGCACTCGCGCTTCTCCTACATCGATCCACGCCAGCCACAGTCGATCGGGGAGGCCATGCGCACGATTGTCGTGCCAGACGGCGAGCCGTTCATCATGCAGGCGGGAGACTTCGCGCTCGCGTCGACGGTCGAATCACTCGAGCTGCCGGATGACCTGCTCGGCCGGTTGGAGGGGCGTTCGTCGATTGCCCGGCTGGGGATCACCGTCCACTCGACCGCGGCCGTGTTCGAGCCTGGCTGGGTCGGCACGGCGACGATGGAGCTATCCAACCTGGGAAGAATGGCGGTCGCGCTCTACCCCGGGATGCGGCTGTGCTCATTCACGTTCGAGACGGTCTCCTCACCAGTCGAGACACCATATCGGCTGAAAAAGGGCAACAAGTACGCCGGCCAGCACGAACCACGCGCGAGCATGCTCTCGGAGGAGCAGTCCCGATTGACAACCGAGCCGAATGGCGCCCGCGACTAAGTAGAGAAAGGGACACACCATGCGCTGGGTACCCGAGCGATTCACGACCTATCGGCGTCGCCCCACGTCCGAGGGACGACACACCCGTGGATCCCGTCTCAATCGCGCGCCGCTGACCGCGCCCAGACGCTCCCCACTCCGCCAGACGCCGGCCTGGTCCCACCGCTCGCGGGCCGAGGTTCGTCCCCTTCGCCGGGTTCGCCACTGCCCCGATCACCGCTAATCGCGCGCTCGCGCGTCTTCCTTGCTCCAATGCTCTCGATCGCCGATTCTTGCGGTCGAATCCATCGAGTATTGCCGGTTCTGCCGCAAATTACTGGTAGAATGAACGTATCGAGACATCGCCGCGCGGTGAGCCGCCGGCAGGAGGGAGACTAGGAGAAGTATGGTCACTGAGACGAAGCTCGACGACTACAAACTGCTGATCGGCGGAAAGATGGTCGACGCCGCGAGTGGCGAGACCTTCGATAGTTACAACCCGGCGACCGGCCAGGCGTTCGCCCGCGTCGCCAAGGCCGGCGCCGAGGATGTCGACC
>CALMXF010000306.1 GCA_937870985.1 uncultured Chloroflexota bacterium | reverse complement strand
TCGCGCAGTGGGGCCAGAGGCGGAGGGTGACGTGAGCGCATGGTATTCGTCGCTCGTGAGCAAGAAATTCTGACACTCCGTGGAACACTCGACCGGGCTTGCAACGGCGACGGTGGAGTCGTCATCATCGTGGGCGAACCAGGCAGTGGAAAGACAGTCCTGCTGCGCCGAGTTGTGGACTACGCCGAGGAACACGTCGATCGGCCGCGGATCATTCTGGCACGCTGCTATACCAGCGATGTTGCCGATCCCTATGCGCCCTGGCGTCAGCTGACTGCGACCTATCCGGCTCTCGAGCATCGACTGCCACAACCGATCGGTGGGGCCGAGCCGGCCGTTCAGGGCATTGCCGAGCTCGGTCGGCGCGTCACCGAGGCGCTCATCGACGCCGCTGCTGATTCGCCGATGGTCGTCGCCTTCGAGGATATCGACCTCGCCGATGACTCATCGCTCGTTCTCTTACGCGCGCTCGCGCAGCGCGCGGCATCGACGGCGCTGTTACTCGTGCTTACCGTCAACGCAGCACAGACAAATGCTTCACGACTCGCCGGCTGGCTGAATACTCTCGTCTCCGAGAGTCGGGTCACACTGCTTGAGATGACGCCGATCAGCCCGGAGGAAATCTCGCGCCATATCGACGAAATCGCCTCCAGTCGGTCGCCGGCCGCCCGCCAGCGAATATCCGAGACGCTCGTCAGGCTCAGTGGCGGTAATCTGCTCGTGCTCAATAGCCTCCTTGATGTGTTCGAAACGGGCGTGATCGATCTCGTCTCCGACGACGACATCGCCGAGCGATTGCCAACCTCGTTCGGCGGCGTCATCGCGGCGCTTGTTGGCCGGCTGCCCTCTTCAACAACCGACATACTGGGGCTGGCCGCTATCGCTGGCGAAACAATCGACCTCGACATGCTCGCCGAGCTCAGGTCAATCGCGCCGGTCGATCTGGCTGGGCGTCTCGATGCCGCGCTAGCAGTGGGGTTACTTGTCGAGGATATCGATGGCACGGTTCGGTTCCGGCATGGCGTGCTCCAGCAGATGCTGGCAAGACATCAACCGGCATTACAGCGACGACTCGCGCACGCCAACATTCTGGACTGGCTGCGCCACCAGCCCGACAGCCGTGCCGGCGAGATTGCTCGACATGCGGAACGATCCGGCGACCTGACGACTGCCTATCATGCGCTTCTCGATGCTGCTCATCAGGCGCGTGACGAATTCGGCTTTCCGGAGGCAGCGAAGCTGTATATGAAGGCACTCTCCATTGCTGAGCGCCTCCATATCCCGGACGCCGAGCAGGATAGCGTTCGCCTCGCTATGGCCGACGTCCTGGTCTGGAATGACCGAGTGCGAGGCACGCGAGAGATCGATCGCGTTACGACCCGCGCCGGGCTGCGTGGTGACGCGCTGATGCTCGCTCGATCCGCGCAGCGACGCGCAACGATGCTCTATGAAGATGGCGATGTCAGCGGCTGTCTGACTATTCTGACGGAGGCCATCCCGATCCTCCGTGCCGAAGGAGACACCGAGTCGCTCGCCACAGCGCTCACGTACACCGGCTACTGCCACGGATCAGGGGGCCGCTATGACGACCTCGAAGACATCGCGGAAGAGCTGCTGGAGTTGGCGCGGCAAACTGGCACGCCGATGTATCAGGCGGTCGCGCTCCAGTTTCTGGCCAGCCTGCGCGTTGGCCGTGGTGAGGGAGGGGATGCGCTTGGGCTCGTCCTCCAGTGCGTCGACATCGCGGAGGAGCTCGGCCATGTGGACCACGCGACCGACTACGCTGCGGTAGGAATCGTCACCGGGGTTGTTGCTCATCTCCACGAGCCCGCCCGTATGCGGGCACTCCTCCAGCGCGGGGAGGAGCTCGCGCGTCTCCGCAGCCTGCGCCTGGTGGTCTCCGACACCCCCGAGCCAGCGTTCGTTTCCGTCCGCTTCCTCTACGGAGACTGGGATGTTGTTCGTTCGGCAGTCCCGATCCTTGAGACCCTGGTTGATTCTTCACCGAAGGTTGTCCGCGACATGACCGCCCTCCTTGTCGCGGAGCTGGCGCTCGCCGAGGGACGCCGTGCCGCGTGCGAGCTCGCGCTCGATCGGGTGGCCCGCACTGCGTCGGATGGCAT
>CALMXF010000305.1 GCA_937870985.1 uncultured Chloroflexota bacterium | reverse complement strand
GGCCCTGCCGTTGACCGCTGGATTCTTCAAGGACGAGGTGTTCTTTGCCGGCGCGGACGGACGCGGAGGTATCGTGCCGTTTCTCGCCGTTGCCGGGGCGATCGTCACGTTTGCCTACACCTGGCGCTTCTGGAGCGGGATCTTCGCTGGCCCACGGCGGGCGACAGCGCGGCCGATCCCCTGGCTGCTCACTGCGCCTGTCGTTGTGCTTGGCCTGTTGGTGCTGGTCTTCGGGCTCGTGCCGGGGATCATTGTGTACCTCACCCGCGAGGCGGGATCGACGATGGCCGGCGCGCCCGTATTACTCGATCTCCAGTACCACTTGAATCTCCATGCCCCCAACGTCATGGCCCTGGCGACGTGGACCGGCGGCCTGGCACTGACGACGACCGCGCGATTCTGGCTGCCGCTGCCGCGACGGATCGCGTTGTGGGCACGCCACGTTGGGCCAGATCGTGCCGCGGCGCGACTCGTTCGCGGACTCTATCTTCTGTCACGGCGGATGCACGTCTATGAGGTGCAGACACTGCAGCAGCGTATCGGCACGATCTTTGTCGGCGCTGCCGCCCTTGTCGGCATCACGATCGTGTTCGCGCCACCCTGGCCGACGTTTCACGTCGGAGGGTTGCCGGTCACCGACTGGCCGCTCGTCCTCTTCCTCGTGCTGGCGGGACTTTCCGGCGTGGTCGCGACGCGAGCGCGTGGGCGGCTATCGCTTGTGTTGGCGCTCTCGGCCGTCGGCTACTCGATGTCGGCAGTGTTCAGCTTCATAGGCGCGCCGGATGTCGCCATCGTCGCCGTTCTGATCGAGACGGTAATGACCCTGCTTCTGCTTGGGGTAATCAGCCTGCTACCCAGAGATAGCGTGCAACATCGGACGGCCGAGCGGGAGCGTCAGCGTCGTGGGAGCTGGGTCGTCGGCGTTCTGGCTGCGGCGTTTGCCTTCATCGTCGCCTGGGGTGTCCTGTCCCGCCCCGCGCCCGATGCGACGATGGCGCGCGAACACCTGAACCTCGCGCCCTCGGCGCATGCGGCTGATGTCGTGACGGCGATTCTGGCCGATTTCCGTGGTCTCGATACGATGGGTGAGATCACCGTGATCGCGGTCGCGCTCCTGGGCACACTGACGCTCTTCGCCACCCGGGCGCGGACGGAGCGACGATGAGCACGTTGCTGGTTCGGGGGGTTGCTCGACTGATCCTGCTGCCGACGCTGGTGACTGCCGTCGCCTTCCTCGTGAAGGGCTACGCAAGCGCCGGGGATGGCTTCAGCGCTGGCGTGATTGCCGGCGCGGCGGTGGTGCTCCAGTTTCTCGCCTTCGGTCCGCGCGAGTTGATCGATCGCTTCCCCGTGCTTCACTACGCGCCGTGGCTCACGTTCGGCGGTTTGCTACTGGGGTTGCTGACCGCGTTCGTCCCGGTTCTGCTTGGCGACCCCATCCTGACGCATTATCCGCGGGCAGGTGAACATGTGGCACACGTCGGTCTGCTCGCGATGCATACGGCGGTGCTGTTCGATGTAGCTGTGTTCATGGTCGTCTTCGGGTTCGTTGTCTCGGTGCTCGGGTTGATCGGCGGGATCGGCGTAGAGGGAGAAGGATCGTGATCCTGGCGATGGCGATCGGGATCGGGGCGCTGTTCGGCTCGGGCGCGTTCCTGCTTATGAAACGCGATCTCATCCGGGTCGTCGGCGGGGTGATCCTGATCTCGAACGCGATCAACCTGTTCATCATCGCGGCCGGGCTCAGCCGGGGGTTGGAGCCGATCTACCCGATCGAACCCGGCAGCCACGTGAGCGACCCGCTGGTGCAAGCGCTGGTCCTCACTGCGATTGTCATCACCTTCGGCACGACAGCCGTGCTGCTCGGGCTGATCTATCGGATCTATCATGGCGCAAGGCCAGTTGATCCAGTGTCCAGCGCGTCGCGAGCCGAGTCCGGCATCGATGATCCGGAGGCCGGATGAGTGACGGGGCGCTGCTACTCTTGCCGCTCGGCATCGCCTGGTTTTCGGCGTTGGTGCTGGCGCCGCTCGACGGCCGGCGTCGCTCGGTCGCAATGGCGGCTGTTGCCGCGTTGGGCGCAAGCCTGACGGCGTGGGTCTGGCTTGCCACTCGTGTCTGGCGCTCGGGGTCGATCGAGATGTTCGCCGGTAACTGGGGCCCGGGTGTCGGCATCCGGCTGCGTGCCGATGCGTTGGGAGTGGCGTTCGCGCTCGTTTCGATCGCGGTGTTGCTGGTCGCGCTCGCCTTCGAGGTGTTTGGCCGCGTTCACGAGCGTGCGCTACCCGAGCTGGTGCTGTTCATGGCAACCGGCCTGACGGGGATATTTCTGGCGGGCGACATCTTCAATTTCTACGTCTTCTTCGAGATCGCGATGATCTCGTCGTTCGTGCTGGCCAGCTATGGCACCGAAGATCGCCAGGTTCGGGCGGCGCTGACGTTCACTCTGGTGAACGTGCTCGGATCGGTCGTGTTCCTCTCGGGTATCGCCTCGCTGTATCACATCACCGGCTCTCTCGATATGGATACCGTCGCGATTCGGGTAGCCGCCGCTCCGGCCGGATCGGTGCTTCCAGTCGCCGTCCTGATCTTCATCGCCTTCGGGCTGAAGCTCGGGCTGTTCCCGTTCCACACCTGGGTGCCGCTCGTCTATCGCGACACATGGCCGGCCGTGGCCGCAATCCTCAGCGGCGCGCTGGCGAACATCGGTAGCTACGGATTGCTGCGGTTCGGGGCGGGACTGATGCCGCGTGAGCTCGCTATGACCTCCGGAGGCATCATCGTGCTTGGGAGCCTGGGCATCCTGTATGGCGCGATTCAGGCGATCGGCGCTCGCACCGCAAGGGAGGTCGTCGCCTGGTCGGCCATTGGCCAGGCCGGCTACATCCTTGTCGCCATCGGCATCGGCGGCAAGATCGGCCTGGAGATCGCTGTTCTCTATGCGCTGATCAATGCGTTGAACAAGCTGACACTGTTCCTGACGATCGGCCTCCGTGGCTGGTTGGTCGGGGCGTCGTTCGCTCTCGCGGCCTTCAGCGTCGCTGGTGTTCCTCCCACTGCCGGCTTCTTCGGCAAGCTTGGCTTGTTGCGAGCCACGATCGCCCACGGGAATATCACGCTCGTCGTTCTGGTGATCGTTGGCGGCTCGCTTTCGCTGCTCTACATGTTCTTGCTGTACCAGCGAGACTACTGGGCGCGACCCGAGGAAGGACTGGCTAGCCCCCTCAGCAGTCGCCTGATGGTGCTCGCGCTAGCGGCCTGCATCGTCGCGGTCGGGATCTGGCCGGAGCCGCTGCTGGCTCTCAGCGCTCGTGCCGCTGCAGTCCTGACTGGGGGCGGCGCATGAGCCGGGTTCTGCTGTGGTTTGTGCTGCTGACCGCCGTCTGGCTCATGGCGCTTGGACAGGTGAGCGTCGGAGATCTGTTGATCGGTCTGATTCTCTCGGCCACCCTGCTCTGGATGTTTCGCGTCGTTCGATCGAATGGGCCGTCAGACGACATGGGACGACGAGTCCTGTGGTTCGGGCCGTTTGCCGTCGCTGCCCTGCGCGAGATCGTTATCGCCACCTGGGATGTGTCGGCGATCGTGCTGGACCGACGAGCTGCGTCGCCTGGTTATGTCGAGGTGGCCGTTGGCGTTCGGACAACGAATGGAATCATCGTCACCACCTGGCTAACGACACTCATCCCTGGCTCGGCGATGGTCGAGATCGACGAGGAGCGCGGTGTCATGATATTCCACGTTCTTGACGCGGCCGATCCGGACGCCTTCCGATCGTCGCTCGATCGATTTTACGAGCGCTACCAGCGCCACGTCTTTCCGTGAGGCGAGTCGTTCGAAGGAGGGGCTGATGCATGGGATTGTCTTCAATCTCGCGACACTCTGGATGGCGATTCTGATCGGCGTCGGGGTCGTGCTGACACTCCGGGCCGGCACACTGCTGGTGCGGGTCCTGGCGCTGGAGCTCGTCACGACGCTGCTGATCGCGCTTCTGGCGCTCTACGCGGGCGGCCGGCACTCGGCCAACTACCTCGATGCTGCGCTGATGCTGGCGTTGCTGGCGTTTATTGGCACACTGGCGGCGGCTCGCTACCACCGGGAAGGACGGGTCTTCTGATGGCGGCGCTTCTTCCCTGGCTGGCTGACGTGCTCGTCGTCCTCGGGCTGGTGGTGCTGACGATCTCGGTCTTCGGTGTGTTGCGCATGCCCGATCTATTCCGCAGCTTGCACGCGGCCAGCATTGCGACAGCGCTCGGCGTTGGGCCGTTACTCATCGCCGCCGGGATCGGAGGCAGCACAATCCTGATGCGCGGTTCGCTCGTTCTCGGCTTCATGCTCCTGACCGCCCCGGTCTCTGCTCACGCGATCGCGCGTGCCGAGCGGCATGCTGAGGATCGCGCGGCAGTCGGCGAGCCAGACCCGATGACCGGTGATGGCTGGGCTATCCCGACTGGCCGGCAGGGGTTGCGGCGACCTCGCGCGCGCCGCTGAACCCGATCTATCCTCCGGCGCGCAGTCGTGGCAGCACGTCGGTCGCCACCCGCTCCAGAACGTCGAAGCGATTGCGCTTTGGCTGGTCGATGATCAATTCATTGATCCCCACCTCGCGGTACTCGCCGACCACCTGCTCAAAGGCGTCTACCGAATCCCAGGGATCGGCGGACATAACTGCCGCCCAGCCATAGAGCGAACGGATGATCTCGTCCGGATCGCGGCCGATATCTGCGCAATGTTCGTCGAGAATCCGATTGCGTTCGCCCAGCTCAGCGGCCGAGCCAGACGAGTTCCAGCGATCAGCAAACTCGGCGCATATGCGGAGCATCCGCGTCTGCTTCGCTCCGATCGTCAGTGGCGGGCGGGGTCGCTGGATTGGCAAGGGGATAGTTGGCGCATCTTCGAGCTGATAATACTGGCCGTGGAATGTCGTCGTCTCGTTGCGCAGCAGGCTGTCGATGATCTGGACGGCTTCGCGGAACCGGTCGACTCGCTCGCCCGCGGCCGGAAACGCCAGACCGAACTTCTCATGTTCGGGGACATACCAGCCAGCGCCGATCCCGACCTCCAGCCGACCGTTCGAGATATGGTCGATCGTCATTGATTCCTTCGCCAGTAGCGACGGATGGCGAAAGGTATTGCTCCAGACGAGAACCCCGATCCGCGCGCGCTCTGTCGCTGTCGCTAGCGCCGCGAGCAGCGTCGAGCCCTCAAAGTACGGATTCGCGGGGTTGCTCGGCTGGATCAGATGGTCGCAGAGCCAGAGACTATCGAATCCCAGCGCCTCCAGATAGCGCCATCGTTCGACCGATTCGTTCCAGGGCATGTTCTGGTCGGTGCAGATCCCAACGCGAAGGGGTTGTGGCATGGGCTATTCCTTTCGGCGAGTTGGACGTGGGGTAGTTCTTACCCCTGCCTTCCGACTTCAGGAGAGCCAGCGCGAGTCAATCCGGCTTCCGGGCCCTCACTCCATCGCTAATGAAAATGGTTGTGACCGCCACCGACGACGAGGTAGAGCGTGAAGGCGAGGATGAGCAGGCCGGCGATGATATAGAGCACCGCGCGCGGGATCTCGTCCTCGCCGCTCTCATCGAAATCACCCCAAGTATCGGCCGGCTCAGCTGGTGGGGCTGGCTCCACGACGTCGGTTTCGGTGGGTGGCACGGGCAGGCTCTCCGGTTTCGGGCGATCGGCGCGGACATCGCAAGGATACCGCAGCGGACGACGGCACCGATCTTGCCTCTCAATCGACAGGAACATCTCGAATCGTCAGGGAGGACACCACCATGATGACACACACCACCACGACACAGACCCTGATCGATGGACTGAACAGCGACCTCGCCGGCGAGCTCGCGGCAGTGATTCAGTACACCACCTATGCCGCGGTTGCCAGGGGGATCCATCGCACGGCGCTCGTCGAGTTTTTCGAGGCCGAGATCCCCGATGAGCTCGGTCATGCCAGATTCCTGTCGAACAAGATCGCCGCGCTCGGCGGCACGCCAACCACCAGGCCGAACCCGGTCGTCGTCCCGGATTCCAACCGTGGACTTCTGGAGGAGGTGCTGAAGGCGGAGACGCAGGCAATTGAGGACTATAACCAGCGAATCCGGCAGGCGGAGGATCTTGGCGATACGGGCTTGAAGGTCCAGCTCGAAGACCAGATACTCGATGAGACGAATCACCGCGAGGAGACGGCCAAGCTCCTTGATCTGACTACCAACACCAGTCAGATCTAGCTGGCAGTCGCCGGTCGTTCCGATTCGTATGTTCGCTGGATCCGGCTAGCTTCTTCGCCAGCCTGGCCCGACCAGCCCGCTCGCCCGATTCGCGACGACGCCGATCGTTGCGGCGGCGAACGCGCCGATGCTGAGCATGCCAATGCGTCGTAGCCGCCCGCCTCGTCGGGGGGCGGGTGTCACGACGGGCAGGTCGGCTGCCCAGGTGCTCGCCTTACGGACGACGACCCGCCGGACGAGCGGCAAGCGAATATCCAGCTCGACCTCCGACATGCTCATCCCATGGACGGTAGTGCGCGGAGCAGGCATGGCCGGCGCGAGGGTCTGCTTTTGCGACCGAGAGCGCTCGAGCGCCCGGAGAACGTCTGGCGCCATCTGCAGCGCAAGCCGCAGAACAGGAGATGCTGGCGCGGCCGGCCTCGTTCCTGGCGATAGGACGACGACGTCTGGCCGTTGTTCGGAGCCAAGCGGCGCCGGTAGCCGTTGCTGCATCGTCGCGCGTCCTCTCATCTCATGGGCTGGCCGTGGCGTGTCGAGCGAATGACTTGCTCTATCTTACTCGCTCGGGTGAGATTGACATCCTGTCAACCATACCTATTCCCCGGGTCGTCGCGGCGGATTCAGGCTGTGGCGAACCAGCACCCAGGCGGGGATCGCCGTGATCACGACTAGCGCGATCGCATATGGCGCAGCAGTGCTGAAGTCCAGTACCTCGCCGTTCGTCGTGTTCCATAGCGCGGTCGACAGGGTGCGTTTGCCGGTCGGGTGAAGCAGCAGGGTCATCGTCAACTCCTTCCCGACATTGAGGAATACCAGCATCGCGCCGGCCGCAATACCCGGGAATGCGAGCGGAAGCGTTACTCTGAAGAGCGTCGCCAACGGGCCGAGCCCGAGTGACCGGGAGATCTGGTCGTAGTGCGGCGCAGCGTGGGCGACCCCGACATGCTGCGCGCCGATGGCGATCGGAACGAAGAGGATCACGTAACCGGCAATGAGCAGGCTGCTGGTCTGATAGAGCGGATAGAGCCAACGCACCGACAGATAGACCAGCGCCAGCGACATCACGACGCCTGGCAGCGCATGAGCAATCCAGGTGGATCGTTCGACGAGCGTGGCGAGGCGCCCCGGGTAGCGCACACTGAGCATGCTTACTGGAAATGCCGCCACCGTCGCGACCACCGCGGTCACCAGCGCATAGCGCCCGGTGTTGACGGCCGCTTCGAGCAGCTCGCCCCAGCTGACACCGGCGCCGGAATTGCCGATCACCCGCGCCATCCCCGCGATCATCGAAAACAGCGGAACCCCGAGCGCAATCGCGATGAATGTGCCGCTGAAGATCAGCCAGACCGGAGTGGCATAGCCCAGCCGCCACGGCTCTGAGCGGCGGGCCACACCTGAGCCGGTCCGCACTGCGGTTGGCCGGCCGCGGAGCAGTCGGTCGCTGGCAAGAAACAGCAGCGCTCCGATAGCCAGCACCGTCGAGAGCGTGCGCGCCGCTTCTGGCGCGCTCAGCACTGTGACTCGTTGAACGATCGCCGTTGTGAGCGTCGGATAGCGCAGGAGCTCCAGCGCGCCGAACTCCGCCAGCATGTGGAGGGCAATAATCAGCCCGCCGCTGGCAATCGCGACGCGCAACTGCGGGAGTGTCACACGGAGGAACGCTTCGACGGCGCCCGCGCCGAGTGCGCGCGCCACTTCTTCCTGCGCCGGGTCGAGGTCGCGGAGCGCTGCGACGACCGGCAGGTAGATGTAGGGGTAGACGGCCAGGCTCAAGACCAGCACCGCGCCACGCAGGCCATAGAGGAAGGTTGCCTGCGGCGCCAACTGATAGCTGGCAGCAACCCATGTGTACGAGCTGACGAAGGCCGGGATACCGAGTGGCAATGCGAAGAGCACCGTCCAGACCCGTCGATACGGCAGATCTGTGCGGACCACCAGTAGCGCCAGCCCAATGCCGAGAATGGCACAGACGAAGGTAACGCTGAACGCCAGCAACGCGCTGTGGAGGATGAGATTACTGGTGGTCGGGCTTGAGATCTCGTGCAGGAACCGCTGAACTGATAGCCCTTCCCGCAGCAGCAGATAGGCTATCGGCGATAGCGTCAGAGCCGATACGAGTAGTGCTGGAATGATAAGGATCGCTGGCGGCCGCGCTTTGCGCGGTTGCCAGCGATCCTCGTGAGTGCTGCTCGGTTCAGCGGTCGTCTCGAATACCTGACGCACCATAATTATCTCAGCTGGCGCTGTGACTTAGACGATTCCCGCTTCGATGATCAGGTCGCGGGCCTTGCTGACATCCTGCAGCGATCCCTGATCGAATGCTGGTGGATCGAGCTGATCCAGTGGCCGCAGCCCCATCGAGCTCGTCACCCCGGGCGCCAGCGGATACTGCGGGGTGGTTGTTGCGATCACCTGCTGCCCACCATCGGCATCCGTCAGCCAGGCCAGGAAACGCTGGGCCTCGGCCTGGTGTGTGCTCGTCTTGAGGATCCCGGCGCCGGAGGCGAGCACCAGTGCGCCCGGATCTCCACCGCTCATGTAGTGAACCTTCGACTTCAGCTTGTCCTGCCCACCCTGCTGCTGCGCGAGGATATACCAGTAATAGTGGTTGCTCAACCCGAACGAGATCTGGCCGGCCTCGACGGCGTCCCGGATTGCGCCATTCTTCTGCAGATTCTCGCCGTTCGCCTTGATGCCCTTCAGCCATTCGAGCGTGGCATCCTCGCCGATCGTGTTGATCAGATAGGTGACGGTCGCGGTGAATGCGCCACTTGGCGCATAGGCGAACTTGCCCTTCCACTCGGGGTTGGCCAGATCGAGGATGCTCTGCGGCAACTCCGCCTCGCTGATCTTGTCGGGATTGTAGAAGATCACACGTGACCGTGCTGCGTAGGCGACCCAGTTGCCCGAGGCGGGATTGAACCGCCCATCGACGTGCGCCAGTGTTCCCGGATCGACGGCCTCGAACAGCCCCCGCCCATCGAGCGCGCCGGCCTGGCTCGGCTCCTCGGTGATGAAGACGTCGGCCTTCGCTCGATCGCCCTCCTCGATGATCTGATTTGCCAACTCCGCGTCGCTGCCGACGCGAACCTCGACCTTGATGCCAGTCGCCTTGGTGAATCCGTCGGCGAGCGCCTTTGTCAGCGACTCGTGCTGGCCGGAGTACACCGTTAGCGTCGCGTCCGATGGCGTGGCCTCGGTGCTTGTCGCCGTCGGCGCAGCGGCGCTGACCGTCGCGGTGCTCTCCGGCGCAGTTGTCGGTGTCTCGGCGCCGGCTGTTGGGGTGGCGGCAGTCCCCCCCGATGTGCTGGTGCTGGTCGCAGCTGCGCTGGCTGTTGCCGTTGGCGCTGTGGCGACGGTTGCCGTCGGTGATGCGCCGTCTCCGCAGGCCGCGGTCACGATCAGAATGCAGAGGCTCAGCGCCAACAGCGCACCGGAACTGCGCCGGATAGCGAGCATGCGGCTTGCACTGGTTCGTCTCACGCTCGGGATCCCTTCCCTGTAGTCGTTCGCTGCGGCCCATACCGCAGTCGATCACGCACAGCGTTGCCAGCGTCGTCGATTGCCGGCCGACGCCATACATCCGCTTCAATTTCCCCGACGTTATGGGGTCATCTGGAAAGCCTGGGCCTCGACTCCACCTGCAACGCGAACGGCAACGGTGTCGCCTGCCTTCGGCAACGCATGGCCCTGGGTTCGCACGAGCACCATCGGCCCGCTGCCGTCCGCGCCGAGCCGCAGTCGCACGATCCCGTCGTGGCCGTAGAACATCGTGCTCACAACCTGCGCCAGCGTTCCGTCGTCGGAAAGCTCGAGCTGCTCCGGTCGGAGCATCACCATGCAGTCCCCACCAGTCAGCGCGCAGGAGGTGAGCAACCCGACGCGCCCGAGCGCACACTCGACGCAGGGAGCTGGTGTGCGCCCCGCAATGAGCCGTGCCGGCAGTAGCACTGCGTCACCGATGAACTCGGCGATATGCGGGTCGTTTGGCGCGCCATATACGCCGTGCGGCGAGTCGACCTGCACGATCTTGCCGTTCCGCATCACAGCGATGTGATCGGCTAGCGACAGCGCCTCGTCCTGGTCGTGGGTCACGAGTACTGCGGTCGTGCCGACGCGACGCAGCAGCTCGCGGACCTCGACACGCAACTCGGCGCGGAGGTCTGCATCGAGGGATGAGAATGGCTCATCGAGAAGGATGACTTCCGGATCAGGGGCCAGGGCGCGCGCCAGAGCCACACGCTGCTGCTGGCCGCCGGAAAGCTCGTCGGGACGTCGCTTGCCATAGCCGGCCAGCCCGACCAGCTCCAGCATCTCGTCGATTCGCGTTGCCCGGTCTCGGCGAGCGCGACGCGAGAGCGAGGCGATGTGCCCGCGGACAAGGCCGAAACCGATGTTCTGAGCCACATCGAGATGGGGAAAGAGCGCCCCTTCCTGGGGGACGATCCCGATGCCGCGGCGTTCTGGCGGGATGTGAGTGCCGGGACCGGTGAGTAACCGGCCGCCGAGACGCACCTCGCCCTGATCCGGCTGGTCGAACCCTGCGATCACGCGCAGCAGCGTCGTCTTGCCACAGCCAGATGCGCCGAGCACAGCGGTAAAGCTGCCTTCGACGACCGTGAGATCCACCTGCTCGACCGCGCGAACCGGGGCCGGCCTGGCGGCATACGTTTTTGACACTCCGCGAACAGTCAGCAACACGCGCTCCAATGCTGCCGGCGAACAGTCTCGATGATCATAGTCGAGGCGAGCTTCTCAATCTCTCGCCAGCGACCGAGTGACACACAGGTCAGAATTCGGTAACGACCGAAACCCGATCCCGTTTGTCGGGATTATCCTACGGAGCGCGGCGACAGTCTGTCAAGGTCGAAATTGCGGTGGCGCGAGGAATGCCACCGAAGCCGAACGACTTCGGGCGGGGAGGATCATGGCGATCGACCGCTGAGCCTGGTGGTGGAGGCTATCGATCGGCGTTGCCGGGCGGCTCATTCTCCAGCTCGGCCAGCAGGCCGGCGAAGTCGAGGGGTTCGGTGACCATCGCGATCTCGCCATTGGCGTCGATCGGCCAGTCGGCGTGGGCGCGGTCGGCGTAGAGCTCCAGCCCGTTGCCGTCGGGGTCCTCCAGATAGATCGCCTCGCTGACGCCATGGTCTGCCGCGCCAGCCAGGGGGATGCCGTTGTCCAGCAGCCGGCGGAGGGCGCGAGCCAGCTCACGCCGGTTCGGGTAGAGGATCGCGACATGATAGAGGCCAGTGGTCCCCGGCGCGGGGCGTGGACCCCCTCGACTCTCCCAGGTGTTCAAGCCGATGTGGTGGTGGTAGCCGCCGGCCGAGAGGAACGCGGCCTGGCGGCCATAGCGTTGCATCAGCTCGAAGCCCAACACGTCGTGATAGAACGCAATCGCCCGGTCCAGGTCAGCGACCTTCAGGTGAACATGGCCGATCCGCGTCTCAGGGTGAATGGCGGTGGGCTGTGTGGACATGCAAGGTCTCTTTCAGGCTGTTGCCAGCTCGCGCTGGCCGACCAGCTCGATCCATCGCACGAACGATTCCAGGAAGGCTTCGATCCAGCCGCGAGTATCCTCATCGACCAGGTTGGCATCCAGGTCAAACTTCTGGGCCGCGTGATTGACCAGGATTTCCGGCTTGAGCATGACGCGCGCCTCGATGCTGCTGGCGAGGATCTGGCGGAGGCCCAACTGCGCGCGGACGGTGCCGAACTGCCCGCCAGAAGCGCCCATGATCGCGACAGGCTTGTGGCGCAGCGGGTTCATTACCGACGGACGCGAGACCCAGTCGACCGAATTCTTGAGAATACCCGGAATTGCATAATTGTATTCGGGCGTCGCGATCAACACGGCGTCTGCTGCGCGAATGCGCTCGACGAGGTCGAGCACGGGCGCCGGGATGCCGGCTGCCTCGACATCGCCGTTGTAGAACGGGATATCGGAGATGTCGTACTCCTCAATCTCAACGAAGTTGGGCGCAAGCTCAGCGGTGGCGCGGATCAACCCTCGGTTGTATGACCCGGCGCGAGTGCTGCCCGAGATCGCCAGCACCTTCAGAATGTCCTGCACAAATGTGTCCCTCCCCGGCATCGGCCGGCGCGCAATCTCGAGTATCTATAGAGCGAGCGGGGCAGATCCGCCCCGCTCCGTTGCCTTGGTTCCAGCCAGGTTGTGGCCGTTTGTAGCTTGTTACCCCTGAGCCTGGATCGCCGTGATGTTCAGCTCGACCTTGACCTTGTCGGCGACAACGACGCCACCGCCTTCGATCGCGCCGTTCCAGTTCACTCCGAAGTCCCGGCGGTTGATCGACGTCTCAACCGAGAACGCGATCCGACGGTTGCCCCGTGCATCCTTCTCCAGGATGCCTTCCATCTCGCCCTCGAGGACGATCGGCTTGGTGACGTCGCGGATCGTCAGGTCGCCGTAGAGCTTGAAATCATCCTCGCCATCCGGCTCGATCTTCGTGCTCTTGAAGGTGATGTAGCGGAACTCCTCAGCGTTGAAGAAGTCGTTGGTGCGCAGGTGGTTGTCGCGCATCTCGTTGTGGGTTGTGATCGTCTGAGTGTCGATCCTGGCCTCGACGCTGGAGTTCGCCAGGTTGGCCTCGTCGATCTCAATCGTGCCCTCAACGGCGCCGAACTGGCCCTTGATCGTCGAGATCATCATGTGCTTGACCTTGAACTCGACTGACGAATGCGTCGAATCGATCGTCCAGGCTTTCGTCGCGGTTTCGATTGGTGAAACGGTCATCGTGGCAGGTCCCTCCTGATATCTTGTTCCCGATCGACCTGCCCCAGTGCAGGTCTGTTACTTTCTGTAAGCCACTATAACAACGTTACAAGCCTGTTGTCAAGTATGTCGCTTCGGGCTACAATGATGGGAGAACGGAGGCAGCATGAGCTGCAACGGAAACAACACACCCTCACCGTTCTGTCCGAAGTTCCATCACGCGGTCGAGCTGATCGGCCGGAGGTGGACCGGCGCGATATTGCGCACACTCCTCTCCGGAGAGACACGCTACAGCGACATCACCGCGGCGATCCCCGGGCTGAGCGACCGGCTCTTGTCGGAGCGGTTGCGCGAGCTGGAGGCAGAGGGAATCGTCATCCGCACGGTCATCCCCGAGATGCCGGTGCGGATTGAGTACCACCTGACCGAGAAGGGCCAGAGTCTGCTTCCGGTCATCGAGGCGGTCTCTGACTGGGCCGAGACATGGGTGGATGGCAGTGTCGCCGTGGCAGCCTGTCGCTCGAAGAGTGCTTCTCCTGCTACTTCCGCAACCCTGGAAGCCCCCACTCGATAACCTGACGTCCGCGTCAGCCGAGAACACCTGCAGCGATGCCAGCACTGGCCTGGTGATGGCGGGCCTCGGTGTGGCTCCAGTGTGCTTCCGTCGCTCATGTCAACGACGAATGCGTAGAGTTGATGCGTGAAACGGATCGGTGGAAGGGGCAGCATGCCGGCATACGGTCATACGCTACGGTTCGGGGTCTTTCTCACTCCGAATAGTGATAACCCGGACGAAGTCGTCGGTCTGGCCGAGCTTGCCGAGCAAGCGGGATTGGACCTCGTAACGTTCCAGGATCACCCCTATCAGGCGGCGCTGGACACCTGGACGCTCCTCAGCTGGGTTGCCGGCCGCACACAGCGTGTGCGTCTGGCCGCGAATGTCCTGAATCTCCCGCTGCGCCAGCCAGCAGTGATGGCTCGATCGGCGGCGAGCCTGGACCTGCTGTCGGGTGGCCGGCTTGAGCTCGGGATCGGCGCGGGCGCATACTGGCAGGCGATCGAAGCCATGGGTGGCCCGCGGCTCGATCCGGGCCAGGCCGTCGATGGGCTTGACGAGGCGCTCGATATCATTCGTGCGATCTGGGACACGAACGAGCGCTCCGCCGTCACGCTCGATGGCGAGGTGTATCGAGTGAGCGGGGCGACGCGCGGACCAACGCCGGCCCACGACATTCCCATCCACATTGGCGGCAGCAAGCCGCGCATGCTGCGCCTCGTCGGACGCAAGGCGGACGGCTGGATCGTCAGCCTTCCTTATCTCCAGCCGGGACAGCTGGAGTCCTCGAACGCGATCATCGACGCGGCTGCCCGCGAAGCAGAGCGTGACCCGCGAGAGATCCAGCGGCTGTTGAACATCTCCGGCCGGTTCTCCGATACACGTTGCGGATTCCTCGATGGACCGCCGGAGGCATGGGTCGCCGACCTGCTGTCGCTGGCCGTCGAGCAGGGGGTCAGCGCGTTCATTCTGATGACGGATGATTCGTCCGACATCGAGCGGTTCGCGACTGAGGTCGCCCCGCAGGTGCGCGAGGCGCTGCGTCGCGAGTATCCCGAGCTGCAACATGCGACGAAATTGCGCCGCGCGGCGGTCCGCTCCATGCGGCGCGCTGGGATCGACTACGATCGAATACCGACCAGCCTGGCTGGCGACGCGGTCGAACCTGGCGACATTGGCTACGTGCGCTTTCGTTCGAACTATCTGCGTGGCGGCGCGCCGGGGCTGATCTTGCGCCCCGGCAATGTCGAAGAGGTGGCCGAAGCGCTGGCGTATGCCCGGTCGAACCCGGATGTCCCGCTCGGCATCCGCAGTGGGGGCCACGGGATCAGCGGTCGGTCGACGAACAACGGTGGGATCGTGATCGACATGGGTAAGATCAACGGAATCGAGATTGTCGATCCGGCCACTCGCCGCGTTCGCCTCGGCCCGGGCGCCCGTTGGGGGGACGTTGCTGCG